>MESS01000011.1:14345-18216 GCA_001771055.1 Caldithrix sp. RBG_13_44_9 | reverse complement strand
TAAATTTTTAGGGATGATGATCTATTTTGGTGAACAGAAGGAATGTTACATCAATCAGCGTTACCGGGATTTAGCCGGGGCGCAAGTACCTTTTCCGGATTTTGGAAGCACCGATTGTAAAAATGGTTGTGGCAGCCATTTATTATTTCTAAAATCGGAGGGACTGCTTAATCTATCGGTCTGGGGGAAATTATATATTGGCGGGAAAAGTCAGTCCGAGTATTTGTTACTTTGTAAGAGTAAACCAGGTCTATCAGTAAAAATTTTACATCGGAGAGATGTACCAGATGCCAGAATTACCTGAAGTTGAAACCGTCCGCCGGCAAATTGAGCAAGGATACCTGCAGGCCAGGATCATCCGGGTAAAAATCCGTCCGGCCAGAATTTTTAAGAATGTCACTCCTTCTCATTTTGCCCGGGCATTGGAAGGGAATAAAATTCTGACTGTCGAACGATATGGAAAATTTATGTACTGGAAGGTAGGGAAGGTCTATCCGGTTTTTCATCTGGGAATGTCCGGAATATTCATCAGTGACCAGGCATTATCACTCTACCCGCAGCATATCCATGTTTCATTTTATTTCCAGGACGGCCGTTCCCTGCATTTTCAGGATGTCCGGAAATTCAGTAAAATATTTTTATTTTCAGCCCCGCCTGCTTTTCCGGAGCTGGGAATCGATCCACTGCAGGAAAATTTTACTTTAAATAACTTTAAGAAATAAATAACTTTAAGAAACTATTAACTTTAAGAAAAATTGCGGTAAAAAATTTATTGATGGATCAAAAGATGATCGCCGGAATTGGAAATATTTATGCCAATGAGATATTATTTCTTTCCAAAATTCATCCCCAGCGGCGGGGGGATACATTAAAGAATTCTGAAATGGTCCGGCTCTTCAAGACCATCCCGCTGATTTTGACCGGGGCGATAAAACATTTTGGCACTACCTACACTGCCTACCGGACGGTAGAGGGAGAGCCGGGAGACAATCAGAATTTTCTGAAGGTGTATCAAAAAGCAGGTGAGCGGTGTTCCAGATGCCGCAACCTTATCCAAAAAAGGGTGTTAAATAGTCGATCAACTTTTTATTGTCCCAAATGCCAGAAGTAAAAAAGACATCAATCGTAACCCTATTGACCGACTTTGGAACAGAGGATGGTTATGTGGGTGCAATCAAGGGAGTGATCCTGCGGGAATACCCGCTGGCACAGCTGACTGATATTTCTCACAGTATCACAGCTTTCAATTTCCGGCAGGCGGCATTTTCCCTGCTGAATTATGCTTATTATTTTCCGGTGGGTACCATTCATCTGGTGGTGGTAGATCCCGGAGTGGGGAGTTCACGCCAGGGGCTGGTCATCAAATCCTCGGATTATTACTTTGTCGGTCCGGACAATGGAGTGTTCAGTCATATTTTTCAGTCAGCAGCTTTTACTGCCTGGCGAATACGGGAGGATTTATTCGGACAGAATGTAAGTCCCACCTTTCATGGGCGTGATGTCTTCGCCCCGGCAGTGGTCAGGCTGCTGAAAAAAGAATCACCGGAAGTATTCTGTGAACCGGTAGAGCATCTTTATTCATTCTACGAGAGTTATGAAGTCCTTGACGATTGTCATTATCGTCTGAAGGTGATTCAGGTAGATCACTTTGGGAATTTGATCCTGAATTTTAATTTGTCGGAATGGAGAAATCTGGGTAGTCCGCCGGATATCAGGGTACAGATCAATCACTCTTTCCTCTATGGAATTAAAAAAACCTTTGCGGAAGTGGATCAGGGGCAAATCGTCCTTACCTGGGACAGCCGGGGATTTTTGCAAATTGCCCAAAATTGCGGAAATGCTTCCCACGCTCTGAAAATGAAAGAGGGTGACCATATTCTATTAACCATCACCCATAGCTGAATATTTTCTATTATTTGATTGGATGGATTGATGATGAAATTTCAAGTAGGATCCTTAAAGAAAAATTACCGGGCGATCATCGGTACTTTACTTCTGGCCTTTCTGCTGTGGTTTATGGTCAAAATGAATAAACATTATGAATATAATGTCCAGATACCGGTGGTTATGGAAAATCTGGATCAGGACAAGACTCTGAAATACAGTTATAAGAATGAAGTGAATGTGGAGTTTCTGGGAAAGGGTATCGATCTTCTGCGACTTAAATTTTATCATGTCTATTACCGGATCGATTTATCAGGTTCACCGCGTTATCTGGAATTTGACTTAACGGAACACCCGGAATATGTCAACTATCCGCGGGAACTGGATGTCAGTGTTAGGTCTATTCTCCGTCCGCGTTCTCTGATTATTGAGTTGGATAAAAAAATGCAGCGGAAATTACCAGTAGAAGTTAATTATGCATTATTAGAACCTCCAGGAATGATTTTAGTGAATGTGACTTCTGAGCCTGAATCTGTGCTGGTGACCGGACCGGCACAGATGTTTAATAAAGTCCAGGCCATTTCCACCGAAAAGATGGAGTTCAAGGAACCGTTGAGACCCTTCACCGAAAAATTTACCATTCATAAATCAGATGAATATTTTGCTGAATATGAACCTCGCGAGGTGGATGTGACTTTCGATATTCAGCGGTTAGCCGAGAAAGAGGTATTGGATGTTCCGGTTACCATTATTCATAAGCCTGCCAGCCTGGACGTGATCCCATTACCCTCGAATGCCAATATTTATATTAAAGGCGGTGAAAAAATCCTGGCAGATCTCGATATGCAGGATTTTCAGATCCTGATCGACTTCAGGAAAGTCTGGAGCCCGGGTGTGCAAACAGTGAAAGCAGATCTGGTTACCAAAGCCAGGGTTTTATATATGGAAACCCGCCCCCCGATCTTTGAATTAATTGTGCAGCGAAAAGGGAATAACTAGAAATGGATGGTGGATGTGGGTAACCGTTTTGAATATCTTCTGGGGATTGAAACCAGTTGTGATGAGACTTCGGCTGCTGTTATTACTCAGCATAAAGTGTTATCAAATATCATTTCTTCCCAGAGCGTCCATGTGCAATTTGGCGGAGTGGTGCCGGAACTCGCCTCCCGGGCCCATCTCAGTAAAGTCCTGCCCATTGTCAATGAAGCACTGCAAAATGCCCATATCACTCTCTCACAACTCTCCGGTCTGGCGGTAACCTGCGGACCGGGCCTGATTGGAGCGCTGTTAGTGGGCTTGAATTATGTGAAGGGTCTTTCGCTGGCTCTGGGCATTCCTTATGCGGCTGTTAATCATATCGAAGGTCATATTTACGCAAATTTTCTAAATGATCAATCCCTGCCATTTCCTTTTCTCTGCCTGATAGTATCCGGAGGGCATACCCAGGTTGTCCTCATCCGTGACCATCTGCAATATCAAATTATCGGAGAGACCCGGGATGATGCCGCCGGAGAAGCCTTTGATAAAGTAGCAAAATTGCTGAACCTTTCTTATCCGGGCGGACCGGAAATAGATCGCCTGGCCCGAATGGGTAACAGCAGCTTTATTGAATTTCCCCGGGCTTTAATGAAGAGTGATCAATTCGATTTCAGTTACAGTGGATTGAAGACGGCGGTAATGAATTATATTCGTGAAGCAGGTCAGCAAAAGGTGGGTGCTCATCTTTCTGATATCTGCGCGTCGTTTCAGAGGGCCGCTGTGGAAGTACTGGTGAAGAAGACGGTCCAGGCTGCCCGTACTTTTCAGATCAGATTTATCGCCCTGGCCGGTGGAGTAGCCGCCAATAGTTTATTGAGGAACTGGATGAGGGAGGAGGCTGCTAAATTTAAGCTGCAGGTTTTCTTTCCGGAGCTGGAATTTTGCACCGATAATGCCGCCATGATTGCCCGGGCCGGTCTGCAGTACTTGCAGCAAGGGGATTTTAGCC
>MESS01000011.1:13364-14333 GCA_001771055.1 Caldithrix sp. RBG_13_44_9 | reverse complement strand
ATGCATTTCCCTCCCTGCGTCTGGGTCAGTTCTCACAGGTCACCTCATGATCAAACAGCTTTTTCTCAATCTCTCTATTCCCGGCTGGATTTTTTTCATTTTATTCTGGATTCTGATTGCCCTGGCAGTGATCTATTATCGTAAGACTTTGCCTCCTCTTTCCCTCTTACGCCGCCACACTCTTACTATTCTGCGGAGCATTTCGCTCATTATTATTTTTTTTATTCTCTTTAAACCGGTGCTGGAGCTTTTTCTGGAACAGCGGGAAAAACCGGCAGTGGCCATACTCTATGACAATTCCAGCAGTATGAAAATTAAAGAAGCTTCCGGAGTACGGGGAGATTCGCTGCGGTATGCTCTCAATCATTTCAGGAAAAATTGGCCGTACGATTCCGTCTCTCTCAATCAGTATCAACTGGCCGCTGAATTGGTAGTCTTTACTAATGACTCACTTGATTTTGCTGGATCTCAAACCAATCTGAGTGCTGCCCTGGAAAGTATTCAGGACAGCCTGCTGCCCTATAATATCCAGACCATTGTTCTGTTCTCCGATGGTCAGTTTAATGCCGGGGCCAATCCCCTTATTGTTGCAAAAAAAAGTGCTGCCCCAATTTATACAATTCCGGTAGGGGACAGCGTTGCAAAAAAAGATGTGCAGATCACCAGCCTGAAATTTCCCCCGGTGGCCTATGCCGGGGACAGTGTTTTGATTAAGACAGATATTTCGCAAACCGGTTTTTCAAATGAGAATAGAATTATTAAACTGAAACAGAATGATCGCCAGCTTTCTTCCAGGAGTATTCTCCTTCCGCCCAGCGGATTTCAGAAACAAATTGAATTTGTGGTGAAAACCAGCGAACCGGGAGAATATCGCTATAGTGTAGAGCTCGAAGCTGACGGAGAGGAAATTACCACCCAGAACAATACCCGGCAATTTTTGCTTACCATTCTGAAAAGCAAACTTAAAAT
>MESS01000011.1:10546-13328 GCA_001771055.1 Caldithrix sp. RBG_13_44_9 | reverse complement strand
GCTGCTATTGCGGGTCTTACAACAGCTGCCAGATATTCAGCTTTTTGTGCTGAGTGAGAATTCAGCCGGCGGGTTTTATGAAAAAAATAGTCAGTTGATCAAAGCGGATTCAATGGATGCCATTTTAATGCTGGGCTATCCCACCAGAAACAGCAACCCCTCCTTTCTTAATAGCTGTATCATAGCGGTTCAAAAGCAGCAAATCCCCTGTTTTGTCATGATCACTCGAGGTACCCATCTTGTCTCGTTATCTCCCCTGGCTGAACTGTTATCACTACAGAAAGAATCCCGGCTAAATGAATCACCTAATGTGGTTGCAGAGCTGACTACCGCCGGAATACTGCATCCGGTAACGCGGATCGATGATGATAACCAGACTTTACAGGAGTTGTGGCGGGATCTCCCCCCGGTCAGCGGATATGGGATGGGTTTAAAATTATTGAATCCGGCGTTGGTATTGTTGAGGGAAGTATCGCCGGAAAATCAGGAATCTTCTCCGCTGCTTTACACTTCTACCCGGGGCGAAATTAAAGCTCTGGTGATGGCGGCGACCAATATTGGAAGCTGGCATTTTCAGCTGCAGGATGATTCCCACCGTGAAACACTCTTTAAAAATTTTATGGACCATGCCATTCGCTGGCTGGTAAATCGGGAGGACCTTCAAAAAATCAATATATCCCCCAGTCAAAAAGTCTTTAATCTGGGAGATGTGGTTGAATTTTCCGGGCAGGTTTTTGATGAATTTTATCGCCCGCTGTCTGATGCTCAGGTGGAGTTAAAAATTCGCGGAGAAAATTTTGAACTGGATGAGATAGTCAACCGGCAGGGTGATGAGTATCGTTATCAAACCAGTGGTATTCCCAGTGGCAGTTACACCTACCAAATAAGTGCTAAAAAAGGAGAGCAGCCAGCAGGTCAGATTCAGGGGAGATTTGTGATAGACCAATTAGAACTGGAGCTGCAGGATACCAAGGCCAATCCTGCCCTGATGAGGGAAATTGCTGCTGCCGCCGGGGGAAAAAGCTGGAGTGTGAAAGAAGCTTTGGAAGAAATATCCCGCTTTCGACTTCAGGAACAGGTACAGATACTTTCCATTGAGCATATCCTGTGGAATCAGTGGTATTGGCTGTTACTCCTGGTGCTGTTCCTCAGTAGTGAATGGTTTCTGCGAAAACGCTGGGGACTGCTTTAACCTCTGAATGAGCCGCTCTCATTCGCCTGAGTTATTTCTGCTCCAATTCCAACCGTTGATTTTAGCATCCACAACTACTTTATATTAAAATTCTTCGGCCATATTCAGGATAAGCCTGCAGGGATTCCGGTTATTTCAATAATACCTCAATTCAAATTTTCGATGTCTGCTGATTAATAAAAAGCAAACCTCCCCGGAAGAAAATATTCCGGAGAGGCGATGACATTTTTAACTGATAAAAATTTATGATTAATTTATATACTTACTGTTGTTTTTTCCTCACTCGCAGCGAGTCCCATACCATATAAATGCACAGCAGCACGAACATCACAAACCCCAGTGCCTCTGCACCGGCAGATTCCGTCCAGTGTTCATAGCTATCACCCATAGCGACTACCATACTCCAATCCGGATGGATATAGCTTTTACCAAAAAAGTTGATAAAGGCAGAGACCACTCCCATGATCGCACCGCCGGCAATAAATCCGGAAGCAATCAGGGTACCTCGTTCTCTGCGGCTGGTATTTAATTCCTCGTCCTTCGAACGGGTGGAAACAATATGCGCCACAATTCCCCCGATCAGGATAGGGGTATTCAAATGAAGCGGCAAATACATTCCCAATGCAAAAGCCAATGCCGGAACTTTTAACATGGTAAGGATGAGGGCCATAAAAATACCGGCCAGATAGGACAGCCAGGGCGCCGGCTGGTTGGACATTAGAGGTTCAAGCACCGCCGCCATGGCCGATGCCTGTGGTGCTTCCAGACCACCGGGACCAAAACCATAAGTTTTATAAAGAACTAATATGACAATTCCCACCGAGGCCGAAGCGAAGAATGTTCCCAGAAACTTGAAACGTTCCTGGGTGCGGGGGGTAGTTCCCAGCCAGTAGCCAATTTTCAAATCGGTGATAAAGCCCCCGGCCATAGAGAGGGCGGTGCAGACCACCCCACCGATGATCAAAGCGGCCAGCATTCCGCTCTTTCCGGCTAAACCCACCCTTACTAAAATCACTGAAGAGAGGATCAGGGTCATCAATGTCATCCCGGAAACCGGATTGGTGCCCACAATTGCAATAGCCCGGGCCGCAACTGTGGTAAACAGAAAGGCAATAATCATTACAATAATCAATCCCACCAGGGCATGACTGACGTTATCCACTACTCCCACCGCAAAGAAGATAAATATTCCGAATAAGCTGAGGATAATAAAAGTAATGACCCATTTCATTTTGATATCGAGTTGGGTGCGGATCATACTGTTTCCATTCTCGCTCAAGGCTCCGCCAAATATTTCGTCCTTTGCCAGTTTCACTGCACCAAAGATAATCCGCCAGGAACGGATGATCCCGATAATTCCAGCGGCTGCAATGGCCCCGATTCCCACATGTCTTACATAATCAGTAAAGATCTGCAGCGGGGTCATCTGGGAAATGGGAGTGGTGGATTGTAAGATTGGAGCTGGGATATAACGACCGATAAAATAAACCAGGGGAATAAACACCCACCAGGAGAGAAATGATCCGGCGGCAATCACTGAGGCA
Source organism: Caldithrix sp. RBG_13_44_9 (assembly GCA_001771055.1). Classification (GTDB taxonomy): domain Bacteria; phylum Calditrichota; class Calditrichia; order RBG-13-44-9; family RBG-13-44-9; genus RQOF01. The sequence continues at coordinate 10,592 of MESS01000011.1, read as the reverse complement.
TAACGCAGACCAACAATGTACCCCAGACCGGTGACAGCGGCACCGA
>MESS01000011.1:9964-10479 GCA_001771055.1 Caldithrix sp. RBG_13_44_9 | reverse complement strand
TGCCACCTCCTTCCACATTTCGAAACCGGACACCAGGAAATCATACAGTCCGCCCACCGCTGCAGCTTTCAAAAGAATTTTGGCCTGTTCGCCGCCTGCTTCACCGGCAATGAGAACTTCGGTAGTGGCAGTGGCTTCGGGGAAGGGAAACTCCCCGTGCATCTCTTTGACAAAATATTTACGGAAAGGTATCAGAAAAAGTATTCCCAGAAATCCTCCAAACAATGAAGCCAGAAAAATTTGCAGGAAGGTGGCATCCAGTCCCAGAATATACAATCCGGGAATGGTAAAAATCGCTCCGGCTACAATCACTCCTGAAGCGGCACCGATGGATTGAATGATAACATTTTCCGAAAGGGCATTCTTCCTTTTCAGGAATACTGATAATCCTACCGCCAGGATGGCGATCGGAATAGCCGCTTCAAATACCTGCCCGATTTTCAGGCCTAAATAAGCTGCGGCGGCTGAGAATAAAATGGTATAAAAGATACCCCAGAATAACGAATAAAAAGTTA
>MESS01000011.1:7168-9951 GCA_001771055.1 Caldithrix sp. RBG_13_44_9 | reverse complement strand
TTGATCAGGTTTTACCACGGGTATATAATCTTCCCCCGCTTCTAACTTCCGATAAGCATTCTTGGGAAGAGTCCGGTTGGATGTCTCCATAAATCCCTCAATATTAGTTGAAGTATTCAGACCGTTAAAATTTTATTAAAATAAAAAAAGGATATAATAAAGTAAAGTGAAATAACATTACCTTGATTTACATGATTTATCAACTGACCATTATAATTTCTGAAAAATGTAATCCGATTTTAAATTCATGATGAATGTAATCATAATTATCACGTCAGTAATCATCGATCATTCCATGGCCTATTCAATGGAGTAAGCCAGGGGCGTTATCACTCAAAAGATCATATCGTTCTGATAATAGGTAATTGCCAAACTCACCGCCCTGAAAGGGCAAAATATATCCAGATGGGGCAACGCCCCATCAGATGGAGATCAACTCCAATCCACCCAAGCCCTGAAAGGACGGGATAGACAAGGATCAGGATATCACCTTGCTTATATGAGAGTACCTTTAAGTCAAAAAAATCCACTGCTAACCAGGTAAAAATTTAAGGAATCAAAAAAATAGCGTTAAACCTGTCAGAGATATGAAAAAAGAAATTTTACGCCAGAGAACAAATTTATTTCTCTTTAGTTAATAAATAAATTCTGTTAAATTATATAGTTAAAGAAAGAAAATTGATGACCCTGAAACACCTGATTTTAACCTTTTTTTTACTGACGGGAATTATATCACTCCCGGCACAGGAGCCTCTGGAGATCGGGCAAATAGAAGAATTGATACTTTCTATTCGTCAAAATAGTGGTGATATACTCTTTCCAAAAAGATTTAACGAATACCTTAATCAATTCCAGAGGATAATGGATCTCAGTCTGGAACGACCGTTAACTGATATAGAGCGATCGGACCTTAAAAGTCTTTACCGGCTGTTTGAGGACTTAAATCAGAAAAACGACCGACTTAAACCATATTTTACCAGCATTATAGAGAGCCGTGAAAATGCGTTGGCCAATGAAGCCAATGATTTTTCACCCCAGCTTTTTCAGAAGGCTGAAAAGTCTTTACAGGAACTGGCTGAAAAATTTGAAAAAAATATTCCCGGGAATTCACAGGAATTAATAAACCGCTGTGTACAGTTGTATAAAGAAGCCGAATTTGAGGCTGTACGTAACAAGTTATTGAGTGAGGTCCGGATCCTGCTGCAGGAATCGCAGGAACTGGATGCTGAAAAAGTAGCACCACAGTCTTTCAATAAAGTAAATTCTCTGTTGGGAGAGGTGGAAGAAATATTAAATGCCCGCCGTTATAATGATCCCACTCTGAGTGAAAAAGCCTCGCAATTATTAGAGGAAAGCAAGCATTTACTTTTTATTGTTCAACAGAATCAGCAACTGCGGCAGGATAATGCCGCTTTTGAAAGCTATCTGCTGCAGCTGGAAGAGACTACCAGCCGGATAGCCCGGCTCTTGCAGATCGATACCTCCTTTTCCAATGGAGTACAGCAGGTGTTGAAAAATATTGAATTATCACTGCAGGATCTGCAGAATGAACTCCAGCGTCAGCAGCAGCAGAATCAATTTCTGCAGGATTCCATTGCCCGGATTTCCGAAGAAATGGAATCCATGAGATTAAAACTGGTCAAAGATCAGGCAATTTCTGAAAGAGTAGAGGTGTTGAAAGCACAATTGTCCCCCCTCAATATCAAAGTAGTTTATCAGGAACATGAAATAATTCTGCGCTTGAATTCCCTGCAGTTTCCTCTGGGTAAATTGCAGGTAATAAAAGAGGATCAGGACCGCCTGGAGAAAATGGGGGAAGCCCTGCGGACGTTTCCGCTGGAATCGTTGTTGGTGAAGGTGATACAAAATCCAGGGGGAAATGCCCAGTATAATCAGAATTTAGCTGAACAACGGGCCAAGAGTGTGGCGCTTATCATCCAGAATTCCAGTTATTTACCGGATTTCCGTATTAGCTCGGAAGGCCTGGTGAAGGGAAATGAAATGAAGGGTGGAAATTCTCTTGTTGAGATCGTGGTAGAACTTCCTGGAGATAACCGGTAAATTTTAGCCGTTATCAATTGTTGATTCCCGGTTTGATCTTGAATGGTAATGAGGTCGTAGGAAAATCATCTGCCTCATCAGCCTGCTCTTAAAAAACATTTTTCTGATTGACTTAAAGCGGTTGATACTGTAAAATAAGCTACCGAAAATTATATAAGTTACATATCTTAATAAGAATAAGAGCCAAACAGTTTACCTGGTTAATTACTGCAGACAGTGATCATAGCTCAGACTGGTCATCGGCTGTAAGAAACGGTTTTCGCTTTCATTCTCGGATAAAACGAGGATCCCTGGAGAATGAAAGTATATTATTGTTCTATTTAGGGTGTAAACAGGTATGAAATTAAATACTGATCGGTTAGTCCGGTTAAGCGTCTGCGGGGAAATCAGTCACCCGACCCTGCGCAAGACCGGTTATGTGATCAATGCCCAGGGGCAGGTGGGAGTGTATCCCAGTGTGGGCGGAATTACCTATAATGTTCGCATCGGGGATCCGGCAACCGGCTGGATGGCAGACCATGTTGAGCCGGGAGTGAGCATCCGAAATACCGCTCCGGCGGCAGGCGAATATTCTCCCAATGCCGCCCTGAATGTTTTAGCCTGTATCGGAAACAAGGTCCAGGTAATCTCCGGTGAAGCCAGGGGAGAATGGGGATTTGTGACCGGGAAGCATGGGGGAGTAGATCATGTAGTGATCGACTTCCAGCCGGCAATCCTGGACC
>MESS01000011.1:6827-7154 GCA_001771055.1 Caldithrix sp. RBG_13_44_9 | reverse complement strand
GATAAAGTATTGATTCAATCGTTTGGAGTAGGTCTGCGTCTGCTGGACTATTTTCCTGATGTCCTGGCCATGAATATCGATCCCGGTTTAATGCAGAAACTTCTGATAAAAGAAGGGAAGCAGTTGGAAATTGCCGTCACTCATATTATTCCGGCTAAATTAATGGGAGCAGGGATTGGCAGTTCCTCGGCGCATTCCGGAGATTATGATATTCAGATTTTGGACGAACCTTCGATAAAGGAGTATCGTCTCAATGACCTGAAGTTAGGTGATATCATTGCAGTCACTGATTCTGATTCCTCCTATGGCTGGATCTACCGGGAAGGT
>MESS01000011.1:6068-6809 GCA_001771055.1 Caldithrix sp. RBG_13_44_9 | reverse complement strand
GTGGCACATTCCAACAGTGTGATTTCCGGACATGGACCAGGGGTGGTGACGATTCTGACCTCGGCCAATGGCAGGATCAAACCCGGCATCGATAAGTCAGCTAATATCAAAAATTTCTTATCGCAATTAAAATAATGTGTCAGGTCAGTTAAGAATTCTGAAAGTCTCTGAATTAAAATAAAAAATATTTAAATGCCATGAAACAAACTGCTCACTAGGGCGATATAAGAAATGTAAATCAAGCAAATCTGTGGTGATAAAGAATTAAACCTGTAGCAGGATTACCTGCAGAATAGTTATCAAAAACTGAAACGTAAGTAAAAATATAAATGTATTTAGGAGTATAAATGGAACGGATTGAAATCAATCTCATCTCGCTGGATATCCGTCGCTGGGACCTGGAGAATGAACGATTGAACATCAAAATTGTGTATGTGATTGAGGATCAGGAGAATATTAATTATCTGGACCTGTCATTGATCCCGGTACACGATATGGTGGAGGAGTTTGTCAATAAATTACGGAAAGAAGGGGAGCAGAAAGTTCTCACTATTCAGCCCGAGACCGGGGAAGTTACCGTTGACGTATTGAATGAAAGCTTCTTACGGCAGAAGCTTCATAATTTTTTCAAGAAGATCATGTCCGAGCTGAACAATCCCAAATACAAAAAGGGACCTTCCCGTATGATATATAGTACTCACATGGATGTCTATAATGAAAATCAGGATCTGTCATTTCTCA
>MESS01000011.1:5023-5940 GCA_001771055.1 Caldithrix sp. RBG_13_44_9 | reverse complement strand
CCAGAATCGGTCTGGCGCAGATTCAGTATGCCCGCAATGAAACGGATTATCTGCCGGTATTGGAAGAATTGTTTTCTCACGATCCGGAATGGTTGAAGAAATGGATTGTGGAAGAATTTAATTTCCGGATTTACTCCTCACCCAAAACGCCCCTTACCCCGATTCAGGTGTCCCAATACCTTGGTTTTGAGAAAGTGGCAGAGTTGACCCAGATGGCCTTTCGCAATGAAATTCCTTCACATTTCAATCCAACCAAAGCCCGGATGAGTTTCTATAGGGAGGAAATCGACCGCTGGGCTGAAGTCATCAATCGCTTTCAATTATTGCCGAAAGAGATAAGTTTATATCCCGAGAAGCTGCAAAATATTGAGATACAGCAGGTAGAAGTGGGGGATGAGAAGGAGGAGATGGAACAGGAAACGGAAAGTACTGTCACCGTCAGGGAAGGTGAGAGAGTGCTGGAGCCCGTTTCCACCCGGGTGGAAGAAATCATCAGACAGATCCGGGAAGCCCGGGCCCGGCGGAATTCACAGATCCAGGCTGGTGGTAAACAAGTCGGGGGCAAGAAGGCTGCCAAACTACTAAAGACCGGTACGCGGGGAAAGAAGGCAGAAAAGACCGCCGAGATCGTTCCGCCAGTGGAAGACCAACCACCTGCTGAAGACCAGAACCAGCAACAAGCTGCTCCTCCTGCCGGTGATACCGACCCTGCAAATGCTCCCAATCCCAAGGAAAAAAGTACAGGCAGGAAGAAAAAAGCTTCCGAGAATGGGCCGACTGACCTTGACTTGCCAACCGAAGAGGAATTTTTATTTGAAAATAATAAGTCATAAGTAGAAACTTCTGAATACTTTTCATTATTATTGAGGTTATGAGATTCCTTCGCTGCGCTCGGAATGACTATAAAGGCTATTTTT
>MESS01000011.1:4625-4949 GCA_001771055.1 Caldithrix sp. RBG_13_44_9 | reverse complement strand
TGATCCGAAATTATTCCCGCCTGGCAATTTTATTTTTACTGTTGAATCTTTGTCGATTATCAGCCCAGCCATCAGCTATTCAGCTATTGCTGATTAACGGAAAGATATTTACTGCCTCAAATGACATCCAATTTGTCGAAGCTTTGGCCATTCGAAATGGACAGATCTTTTCTACCGGAAACTCCGCAGAGCTACGGCCGCTGGCTGGCAGTGAAACTAAAGTTATTGACCTGGATGGCAAACTGGTATTGCCTGGTTTTCATGACGCCCACCTGCATTTTTGGACAGGTGCTCTGCTGGAGAATCAGCTGAAGTTGATCGGCC
>MESS01000011.1:577-4618 GCA_001771055.1 Caldithrix sp. RBG_13_44_9 | reverse complement strand
CAAGGATGAAGTTCTGGAAAAAATCAGGAAGGCAGTAAAGAAGCTGCCGGCCGGGGAATGGCTGGTCGGCCGCGGCTGGGATCATGAACTCTGGGAGGTTAAAGAACTCCCCACTCTTAAGGAATTAGACAAAATCTCCCCGGAAAATCCGGTCTATCTGAAACGGGTGGATGGACATGCCGCCTGGGTGAATTCAAAAGTTCTACAAATATTGGGATATGATCAACATACTCCGGATCCCCCCGGCGGCAGGATCGAACGGTTTTCCGGAACCAGGGGACCAAATGGTATTCTGATCGATACCGCCTATGACCCCATAGATCAGATGCTGCCAATCCCCCCGTTTGAATCACGGAACAGAATATTGAAAGATGCCGTTGGTTATGCCAATTCGCTGGGGATTACCAGCATTACTGATAATTCCAATGCCATCATTTTTGAAAACTATGCCGGAATTTTTTCAACTGAACCGCCTTCCATTCGGGTAAATTTTTGGATCGATGGCAATCAGAACCTGGACTCGCTGAAAAACTGGTTTGGATCATTTACCCACGATGAAAGGTTTTTGCATGCCCCGCTGGTAAAATTTTATGCCGATGGATCCATGGGTTCCCGTTCGGCTTTTCTGCTGCGGCCTTATGCGGATGATCCCGGCAATTACGGCTTACCTCAGCATCCAGCAGAAGAGTTATTTGACCAGGTTCGAATTGCGGCTGATAAAGGTTGGCAGATCGGGATTCACGCTATCGGAGACGCCGGAAATCGGTTGGCGCTGGATATATTCGATAGGCTCCAGCAGCAAAAGCCTGACCTGAAACAGCGTTTCCGGATCGAACATGCCCAATTTGTACAACCAGAAGATATCCTTCGATTTGCCCGGTTGGGAGTAGTAGCTTCCATGCAGCCCAGCCATTGTATTTCCGATATGAAATGGGTGGAAAATCGCCTGGGTGCAGATGCTCAATTTACTTATTCCTGGCGGTCGATGCTTAACCAGGGAGTGGTACTGGCTTTCGGGACAGACTGGCCGGTGGAACCCTTGAATCCCTTTCTGGGAATCTATGCCGCAATTACCCGGCAGGATACTTCGGGAGTTCCACCGTCCGGATGGTATCCGCAACAGCGGCTTAATGTAACCGAGGCGGTGCAGGCCTATACCTCCGGTTCCGCTTATGCGGTCAATCTGGGGGGCTGGCTGGGTCGGTTACTTCCCGGATACGCTGCCGATCTGATCATCCTCGATCGGGATATTTTTACTATCCCTCCCGCTGAAATATTGAAAACCAGGGTAGAAATGACTTTTGTGGACGGCCGGCAGGTTTTTGGTCCTCCTTCCCACTAGTAAAATTTTTTGTTGACCTTCCTTAGTCCCCCTGCGAAAATTTCTCAGAACTCCATGAAATGATTTTACTTAACCCACGAAATTAATTAAATTTAAGCTATTAAAATTGTTTAGATGTCATTAAATTTTAGGAACAAAATTTTGTGACCTCTATGACCATTATTGCAGTGGAATGAATTATTATGTGATCTTATTACAATTGAGGGATTGTCATGAAATATTTGATCACTGGCGGAGCGGGTTTCATAGGTTCCAATATCGCGGGAGAACTTTTACAGCGCGGACAACAGGTGCGGGTGCTGGATAATTTCGCCACCGGGCGGCGGGAGAACCTCCGGGAGTTTACCGATAAAATCGAACTGATCGAAGGGGATCTCCGCAGTTACCACATTGTTCGCGAGGCGGTGGATGGAGTGGAGGTCATTCTGCATCAGGGAGCCCTGCCATCAGTCCCGCGGTCCATAAATGATCCCATCACCACCAATCAGGTGAATGTGGAGGGAACCCTGAATATCCTGGATGCCGCCCGGGATGCCAAAGTAAAACGGGTGGTTTTTGCTTCCTCCTCTTCTATTTATGGTGACAGTGAAAAACTGCCCAAGCAGGAAGAAATGATTCCCAATCCGCTCTCGCCATACGCAGTAAGTAAATTGGCCGGAGAAAAATATTGTCAGGTCTTTGCCAGGATTTATCATCTTCACACCACTGCTCTGCGTTATTTCAATGTATTTGGTCCAAAGCAGGATCCCACTTCCCAGTATTCAGCGGTCATTCCCCGTTTCATTCAGGCCATTCTGCAGGATCGCTCCCCGGTAATTTACGGGGATGGAAAGCAGTCCCGTGACTTTACTTTTGTGAGTAACGTGATCGAAGCCAATATCCTGGCCAGCCAGGTGGACTCTCCTCCCGGGATGGTTTTTAACTGTGCCTGCCATGAACGGATCGATCTGAACCAGCTGGTAGAGACCATCAATAAAATCCTGGGCAAGAAGATAAAACCGGAATATGTTGCTGCCAGGCCTGGAGATGTCAAGCATTCATTTGCCGATATCGATCGGATCAGCAAGCATTTGCAATATAAGCCGCTGGTCTATTTTGAAGAAGGCCTTCGCCGTACTGTTGAATGGTATCAAAATCAGAAGAGGTAAGCCGGGGAAAACAATAATTCTTTCAGGCTAAAGTTTTGTAAAAAAAGAACGATAACTTATTAATTAAATTTGTATTTAAGAGGATTATTTACTTCGTCAACAATCTGAACTTCAGGGATAATGTACTTCATGGAGCGAAAGTGGGTATCACGCTGAACTAGAAAATGCTATGCCGCCGTTTAGAAACAAATTTGCTGATCATCACACTCAGATAGAATACCGTTCATTTTCTCATTGTTCCCTTGAACTGATCCCGCTGTGCGGGATAAAAGCTTTATCCCCGGCAGAGCTGTTTTAGTCTGCCGGCCGTCAATTTTTTTTTACTTTTTCTGCGGACCCATAAACGCTCCGTAACTGACGGGGCGGAGCTGTAACTAGTTAATAGTGAATAGTTTGTAGTTTATAATTGTAAGGGAGGTTTTGAATAATAAAAAACAAGTAATTATAAATTTGAAAGGAGTTGGGTATGGTAAAAGGTCAGAAATTGTATTTATCTTCCAAAAAGATTTTGCTTAAAGAAAAGAATCCGGAATTTGGGAAGACTTTAAGTAAAAGATTATTTGATTTTTCTGTGAATGTAATTCGGTTCTTATCGACTATTCCAACTAGAAATGAGCATTTGGTCTTTAAAATTCAACTTTCCCGAGCAGGTACTTCAATGGGCGCAAATTTTGAAGAAGTACAGGCTGCTTTTTCTCGAAAAGAATTTATCTGTAAAATGGCAATCTGTTTAAAAGAATCGAGGGAAAGCAATTATTGGCTTCGAATCTGCGATGAATTAAATCTGGGTGATAGTGACCAGAGGCTACAATTATTAGCTCAATCACTTGAATTTATAAAAATTTTCACTTCGAGTCTCAAAACAGCTCGTGCAAACACCGCAAAAAATCCGACATCAAATCACTGAAAATCTTTTAACTATAAACTATTAACTATAAACTATAAACTATGAACTGGTTCGCTCTCTACACCCGGCCGCGGCACGAAAAAAAAGTATATGATCAATTAGTGCAAAAAAAGGTGGAAACTTTTTTGCCGCTCATAGAACGGGTTCATCAGTGGAAAGACCGCAAAAAGCGGGTGTCCACTCCGTTATTTACCAGCTATGTCTTTATCAAGATTGAACTAAAGGACCGGTACTATTCCCTGCAGACCCATGGAGTGGTGCGGCTGGTCAGTTTTGGCGGAAAACCGGCCACCATCCCGGATTGGCAGATTGAGCAGCTGAAACAGGTGATAGAGCATCCTGAGACCGTGAAGCTGGAACATTACCTGCGGGAAGGGGATTGGGTGCAGGTTATTGATGGTCCTTTCCGGAACATCAAAGGAAGATTGAAGGAGCTGCGTGGAGAAACCCGGGTGGTAATCAACATCGATGGCATTTATCAATCTGCTTCATTTGTGATCGATAAATCACTGGTAGAAAAAACTGATGCGGTAGAAAATAACAGTCGCTGATTCCTTTCGGGATAATTTCCTGCGGGTAGAATATTAACCATAAGTAAAAGACTCAATTTTACAATCTAATATTTCAATCACAGACTAAATGGA
>MESS01000011.1:0-554 GCA_001771055.1 Caldithrix sp. RBG_13_44_9 | reverse complement strand
CCTTCCAGGAACAGGAAATTGACGATGTCCAATTTTGGCAGAGTCTTCCTGGTCATAAGAAAATTGAGATTTTAGAGTATATCCGTCTCAATTATTGGGCAATGAAAAATGAATATCCCCCAAGACTTCAAAGAATTTCTCGAACTATTAAACGCAAATAATGTTCACTATCTGATTGTTGGTGGTTATGCGGTTTCCTATTACAGTCGGCCTAAATTTACTAACGATATTGACGTATGGCTTGAGAATTCAGAAAATAATGCTGAAAAAACATTAAAAGTTTTAAAAGAATTTGGTTTCGGTGACCTGGATATTTCCAAAACTGATTTGCTTAATCCTAATAGCATTATTCAATTGGGTTATGCACCGATCAGGATAGACCTTCTCATGGGGATAAAAGAATTAAAATTTGCTGAAGCTTATCCTCACCGGACTCAAGGAGAATATCTTGGAATAAAGGCTGATTTCATATCTCTCAAGGACTTAATCAAGAATAAAAAAGCATGTGGAAGGGAAAAAGATTTGCAAGACCTCAAATGGATAAAAAAATATTC
>MESS01000010.1:11908-12374 GCA_001771055.1 Caldithrix sp. RBG_13_44_9 | reverse complement strand
GGAACCTGAAAATTGGTCCGGGCTAACTGTGGAACAAAAGGAATCAGTTCATTTCCGAAATATTCAGAGGCTTCCCGGGGAAGTTCGGTGGGTAGTTTATCTACTGCCAGGATAACAATCCCCTCTCCGGCATGGCCATCTGTGGCCGTTTCAGTCAGTGGATGATAAACATATAGCGGATGTTCGGAATTGGTGGTCTTGAGAGTACATTCAATAGAGCCATTGATATCGCAGCTGATATCACCGATCACCCGCAAGCGTGGTTTTGAATTTTTCTGAAACCAGTTTTTTAGAAAATTTTTAGTGATCAGCCGGGGATATTTCTCTTCCCAGTAAATCCCATTCACTATCATGGTGAAGTAGGGAACATAATTTTTAAAGATACTGGTGTATTTTTCCGGGGTCTGATAATATTCCTGCAGGTTAAATTCTGCTTTCAGATCGCGGGGGATAACCAGATCGGACT
>MESS01000010.1:11729-11898 GCA_001771055.1 Caldithrix sp. RBG_13_44_9 | reverse complement strand
TACCTTATAAATTTTGCGGTCTGAGAATTTCTTGCGGTCGAACAGTTCCGGTATTTTGTGGGGGTCTATCACTTCATGCGGCAGCAGATCGAAAATTTCCTGAGCTCCCTGAGAAACATGACCATACCCGGTGATTCCGCAGACCAACGGAACAAGCGGAGCTGGAATT
>MESS01000010.1:10857-11586 GCA_001771055.1 Caldithrix sp. RBG_13_44_9 | reverse complement strand
TTCTTTAACCCCAAAAATAACATTACAATCTGATAAATCAGATGAAATTATAGCTCCCGATTTTTTATACTCTGACTCATGGTAAATACGATTATCAGCTGGATCCACTTTCACCACGATGGAGTGATCTTTAATTAGTGATTTAACCTGGGCAGGTGTCAAGGGCGACCGTTTTTCGGTCACATCTTTGTCTTCCCGGCGAATCCCGATTATTCCTTCCATGAAAAACCTCGTCATTCAATTCTAATGAGATATAAGATTTCTAACTTTTTCTTAAAACGCTGGTAAATTTGACAAATAAATTTCTAAATTTCCATTGAATAAAATAAAATTCACCGGGAAAAAGCGGTATCAGATCAATATGTCAAATGACTTTGAATCCATCCTGAAAAAAATTAATGAGACTCCTGCCCTGCTGCTCTATTGCTCATTTCCCGATTGTCAGGTTTGCAAAACTCTGCGGCCTAAAGTGGAAAACCTTTTAATTAGCTATCCAGCCGTTAATTTTCTTTATTTAAATATTGAAGAATATCCTCTAATAAAAGGACAATATCTGGTGTTTACTGTTCCTACCCTGATAGTATTTGTTCTCGGAAAGGAAGTAAAAAGGTTTAGCCGATTTTTTTCACTGGATGAATTAAAAGAAATCCTGGAACGATCAGTACAAAATTTGTAAATCTCTATATTGCAATGGATAAAACTTCATTCTTTCTAACGCCGGATTTGATC
>MESS01000010.1:9997-10799 GCA_001771055.1 Caldithrix sp. RBG_13_44_9 | reverse complement strand
ATCTTGGTAGATCATATCAGGAAGTGATCCTCCTCTCTTCCACCCAAATAAGGATATCTCAACAGGAAATAATTCTGCCTTTGGACATTATCCAGGACAAAGACAGAAGAACTATTTTTCTATATGATAATACAGGTTGGAAAAAATGGCAGCATTTTGATTCAGCTACCAACAGATTCTATAAGATGATCCATGTAGCTCCGGGTAAGCCGCCAACCATCGAGATCAGTGGGATAAAAATGCATATTACTCAGAACGGAGATCCCGAACAGGACACCCTGAATAAATTAAAGTCATTTCGTCATCTGCACGGAATTGTTCTGGATACTTGCACCGGTTTGGGCTACACTGCAATTTTAAGTGCTCAGAATCCAAAGGTGCTTAAGGTATTTTCCTGTGAAAAAGATGTAAATGTTCATCTGTTAGTGCGCCAAAATCCCTGGTCACGGGAATTATTCCAAAATCCCAAAATTATTCCGGTGCTTTCAGCCGTTCAGGATTTAGTAGAAACTATTCCCGATCTGTTTGTTGACACGGTGATCCACGATCCCCCCCGGTTCAGTCTGGCAGCAGAATTATACAGTCAGACCTTTTATCAGCAGCTTTACCGGATACTGAAAAAAGGCGGGGAACTTTATCATTATTCCGGAGATCCCAATCAGAAAATCCGCCGGGTTCCCCTGGCGGTAGCTACTCAGGCTAGATTAAAGGAAGTTGGTTTTAAAACAGTTCAACCGGCATATGCTGGAGTTGTGGCCCGAAAATAGTATTATCCGGGACAGGCAGCAAATCTACTGGATTC
>MESS01000010.1:3859-9981 GCA_001771055.1 Caldithrix sp. RBG_13_44_9 | reverse complement strand
CCTGATTTGGCGAGATTTCCAGATCATTAGTTAGATCTTTTTCGCGGATAAGAATCAGGATAGCACTCTGGGGAACGATTATATATTTTTCTTCCTGGTATTTGATTTCCACCCCGGCTTTCTGCAAGAACAGCGCATAATCTCCCGGGCGGGCCTGTACTGGCAGAAATTTCATCTCCTTATCCTGTCTTTTCCAGGGCTCGTCTGATAAACCAGCAGGATCTGCCAATGGAATTCCGGGACCGGTTTGAACCACCGTTCCTCCCACCACTTCTTCCTTATCTTTGACCGTTTGCGGAAGGTATAAACCTACCCTGGTGCGTTCTTCATCGAGATCCGGTTTAATAAGCACCCGGTCTCCGATGACAATGATTCTTTTGCGACTCATTCAGTTTCCCTTATAAAATCATTTTTAAATTAATGACCACATATTTGAAATCAAAATCTTTTTACGAAAATACTTTTCAGATCCGTTTAGGTGTTGCTATTGAAAAGGCAGAAAATGAAAACTCCAGGAATAATGAATACCTGGAGCTTTCTTATTTTGAACCACTTGACCCTTCGATCAGTCGACAAGTGCGGCACTAATTTTTTGCCAGTCCGCCTAAAAAATAATTCAGTTTATCCACAATATGGCTTTTGGGATAGGCACCCACAATCTGATCTACCAGTTCTCCATTGACAAAAATACCGAGGGTAGGAATACCCATGATATTGTAATTCATAGCAGTAGTGGGATTCTCATCGGTATTCAACTTTACTACTTTCACCTTACCGGCAAATTCCCGGGAGATTTCATCAATAGTCGGAGCTATCATCCGGCAGGGGCCACACCATGGTGCCCAGAAATCAACCAGTACTGGGAGACTAGATTCAACTACTTCTTTCTGAAAGCTTTCATCTGATACTTTAATGGGTTCGTTCATTTTGTCTGACCTCCTGTATTATTTTCTCTGTTTTATCGATCTAAATAAAGGCTTTCTTTAAGCTCTTTTAGTTCCTTTGATGAGAAACCGATTCAGGAGGTTACAGCCCGAATTAAATCCTTTAATTTTTGGATTCGAATTTCTTCAGGATCTCCGTCACCAGATCTTTGTGAACCACAAATGAAAGCATCTTCAATTTGACATAATCTTCCTGATAGAAATAATAACCAAAATTGGGACCATTTCGTGCACCGCTGCCGGAATCCTTAATCAGATACCAGTCCTTTCCATCTTTTTCCAGATAGCCAACGATATGGATACCATGATCATCTTCGGTAGTTTTATTGCTGAATCGCAGCTGGCGGGCATTTTCGTCGATGAATTGCGCTGGAATATCAAAAGATGGCACCATGGCCACTTCATAATGAGAATCATAACCCGCTTCAGAAACGTCGCCGCCAATGCATACCGAATAATTGCTACGTACTGCATTTTTAATGATAGCCATAAATTCATCCAGCGGGATATTGTAGTAATCCTTATTAAGCCACCAGTTATCCGGAACTTCAAATTCTACTTTTTGATAGTATGGCTGTTGTTTCAGGGACAGGAAATCGATATAATCCTCCAGATTAAGTTTGACAGCCTTTTGCAGGAATTCAGTGGGAGTATACGTTTTCCCCTGGTATTCAAATGAAGCGGGAGGCTCACCCAGATGATGATTGAGGATTGATTTAATCGTGGAAATCACTACCTCTTCATTCCACAGATTGTTGGTTTTGACATATTGCAGGTAAGTAATCATTTCCTCATACAACTGGCGATGATCATGGAATTTCTGTTCCGGTTTTAATCCGGTAAATACTTCCGCCGGTACAGTGCCATATTTTTTCCAAATTCTTTTAACTGCATTGGATTCCGAACCTTCTCCGAATTCAGAATCCCCTCTTTCCTGCACAAAGCGGCGGGTTTTTTCCACATATTCCCAATAAACGGTGTACAATTCTGACAATTTGATCTGGCGGCTGGTGAGACGATAGATCTCAGATTCAAAATAAGAAGTAGTACAGAAGCACCAGCACATCCCTGATATTCCTTGGGAAACTGGTTCAGCATGCCAGATACTTTGAAATTCATTTTTTGATTTAGGCAGATCATATCCGCTGAAATCCATCATGAATTTCATTTCCGGTTCTTTTTTTTCTTCCCGGAAACTATCTGCGGCTGCAGTTATTTTATCATAATAATCGTTTTTTTTCTCTCCATAAATGCCATAATCCCGGGGAATTTCCTGTGCATAGGGCAGTTTAAGTGCAAAAAGAAAAACGAAAAAAAGATACAGGAATAAGTATCTAGACATCGGTTTACTCCTTTAATGTTGGAAGATTGTTTTTTAAAATCACCATTGATAACTAATTATAAATTCATTGGGTTATGAAATATAATTAACCTTTGGATCAGATCATACTGTCAAGAATTTTTATTTTGTGAAAAGGCTTGACACGTCCCATGCAGAATATTAAATTTTTGTGGTTTGCGAGAGTAGCTCAGTTGGTAGAGCCTCACGTTGCCAACGTGATTGTCGCGGGTTCAAGTCCCGTCTCTCGCTCGAGCGGAAGGTACTTGAGGTCAAGTACCTTTCTTCATTCAGAGGTTGCCCGGGTGGCGGAATTGGTAGACGCCTGGGACTTAAAATCCCATGGGTTGTATAAGCCCGTGCCGGTTCAAGTCCGGCCCCGGGTACACCTTAATACGGTATAAAGGTATAGGGTATAAGGAATTTAAAATTTTGTATTTTTTATTTTGTATTTGTATTGAGTAGGCATGGGGCAGTTTTAGGACTGCCCTATTTTTTTGGATATTCCAAAAGTCTGTGCCGGGGAATTTATCCGGCAGCCCCCAGGTAGAAAGTACGGTATATGGTCTATGGGAGCAGTTTTGGGTTGAACAAGTATTTCATGTGGCTTTCATTATATCTAAAATTTAACCTTCCTGCTTATTTCTAAAAAGTGTTTGTTCGATTTAACTTTTATACGTATAATCCTGATGTATTATACGTATAGCAGGAGATGGTAAAATGAAAACTAAAATCAATCTTACCATTGATAAAGAACTGGTTTCGCAGAGTAAAGAATATGCCCGAAAAAAGGGGGAATCAGTTTCACAATTAGTTGAAAAGCTTTTAAGAGAAAATATCCAGGATTATGAAGCATCTTTTTCAAAAAAATGGCGAGGTCGTTTCAGATTATCCGAGAAAGATGAAGAAAGATATAAAAAACTAAAACAGAAACTGGATTTATGATTTTACTTTTAGATACTGATATACTGATTGATTTTACTTTAAACCGCCAGCCTTTTTCTGAGGCAGCTACTACTCTGATAGACCTAGCTCAAAGAAGACAATATAAAGCCTTCATAGCCTGGCATAGTATTGCCAACTTCTATTATTTAGTAACTTCCAAGTCTAAGGATATTCAAACTAGAAATTTTCTAAAAGATTTAATGACATTTACAGAAATATCACCCACCAGTACCAAGGATGTAAAGTATGCATTGGATCTGCCAGTGCCCGATTTTGAAGATGCTTTACAGATAGCAGCTGCCCGGGCTTGTCAGGCAAATTATATCATCACCCGTAATGTCAAACACTATCGGAAAAGTCCAATAAAAGCAAAAAAGCCACAAGAAATTCTAAAACAATATTATCCAAAACGATGATCATATTGGGAAGTCCATATTAAGCAATAGGGGCAAATATATTTAGATGTTTTCGGGATAATTTTCCAATCACCTATTTTATTGTTGAAAATCTGAACTTCTTTCCTTAAAATATGGCGCTTTACTAATTAAAAATAATTCTACTCAATTATACAGGAGGCACTATGAAGTTTTTAAAGATCGTCGGAATCATCCTTCTGATTCTGCTGGTGATTGTGGTGATATTAGGCCTGATGGCACCGAAAAAATACAGTGTGGAGCGCACGGTTATTATCAATGCTCCCAAAGATCTGGTCTTCAATCAGGTGAAATACTGGAAAAACTGGCAGGCCTGGTCCCCCTGGGCCGAAAATGATCCCACCATGCAAGTTACCATTGAGGGAACTGATGGCCAGCAGGGATCGATGTACAAATGGGCTGGTGATCCCAAGAGTACTGGTGTTGGCGAAATGACTAACACGGGCGTGAAAGAGAATGAAGAGATCACCTATCATCTCTATTTTATTAAACCCTGGGAGAGCCATTCCGAAGGTTATGTCAGATTATCCGAGGTGAGCGGTGGAACTCAGGCGGCCTGGGGATTTTATGGCGAAACACCGTTCCCCTGGAATATTTTCATGCTGTTCATGAGCATGGAAAAAATGATCTCCAAAGACTTTGACCGCGGTCTGGAATTACTAAAAAATATTTGTGAGAAGGAATATCAGACTATCACCAGCTATGAGATAAAAGAGGTCATCTTCCCGGCCCGGAGTTTTGCAGTAATTGAAAAGGAAGTAGGTTTCAATGAAATGAAAGAATTTTATACTCAATCCTATGCCACCATCATGCAGGCCATGAAACAGAAAAAGATGAAAATGGTGGGTGCACCTGTGGGACTTTACTATACCTGGGATGAACAGGGGATGAAGTCTCAGATGGCTGCCGGTATCCCGATTTTCGGCTCCCTGCAGACCAGTGAAGTTAAAACTGTCCGCCTGTCCATGGCCACCGCATATACAATCGATTATTATGGTTCCTATGAAGGTTTAATGTATCCTCACCTGGCTCTGGACAATTACTTGAAACAAAAAGGATTAAAAATGAAATCACCGGTGATCGAAGAGTACATCACCGATCCCAGAGCTGAACCAGACACCAGTAAATGGCTGACCAGGATTTACTATTTTGCGGAATAAATTTTATTAATTTCTTTCAGTTTTTAAAAATAATTTTTTTTCTGGAAGGCTCAGGCAAAAACTGAGCCTTTTTCTTTCGGGAGTGTTATGATAAACTACAGCATAGAAAAAATACCTTCGGCCAGTCAGGTGATTGACGTTTTTAAAGCTTCAGGAATCATTCGTCCTGTTGATCAACCCACCCGGATTGAACAAATGATCAAAAATGCCAATCTGATCGTCACTGCCTGGGAGGGAAAAACCCGGCTGGGAATCGCCCGCTCACTTACCGACTATGGCTTTGCCTGTTATCTATCCGACCTGGCGGTTAGAAAGGAGTACCAACATCAGGGGATTGGAAAAAAACTTGTCCGACTCACCGGGGAAAGAATTGGACCACATTGCATGTTGTTATTACTTTCCGCTCCGGCAGCCATGGAATATTATCCAAAAATCGGCTTTGAGAAAGTGGATAATGGTTACATTATTAAGCGGAAAAATTAGTTGAATTAACCTCCCAAAGGTGGCAAACCTTCGGGAGGTCAATATGACTTCAATTCACTTTTATTTTGCTGACCAGGTAGCGACCTTGCTCATCCCGGTTAGAATTTGCAAAGCGGATGGCCGGTTTATCCATATCCGGATCATGAATGGCCAGTTTCACCTCGTATTCAGCAGAAGCCATTGAATCAGGGATAGTAAAAGTTTCCTGACTGATACGCTCACCAGGAAGCCAGGTGCGGATATCAATTGAGGTGGCTTGGGTAAAGACCGCCTGTCCGGCCTGATCCATGAAATAAATGACCAGCGGCCAGTTAAAGTAGAAGGGTGCCACTCCTTTATTCTCGACGGTAATTTTTACAGTTACTTCATTTCCTTTATTTACCTCAGCCGGATGCTCCACCTTTTTCAAAACAAACCGGTAACCCAATTTCTTGAGCAGCATATCAAGGTTTTGGCGATGCTGTTCATTCTGTGGTTCCAGCATTCCACCTGCCGGTCCAATAAAAGACCAGTGGGTCTGCTGAATGAATTGATAATTTAAGTCAAACCTTTCGGTGGTCCCCTGCTCTGCCCCCCAGTCACCACCACAGAATTCACCCGTAATGATGGCTGTTTTCCAGACCCAGTCATTGAGGCCGTTCACACTTTCCAGGTACCAATCATTTGACTCAGAAGTACCCAGACAATCATTTCGTATTCCGCCACCATGATCAGTCACATATGCAGTCGCAAAATCGTCATCAAAGGCAATTACTTTGGGTTTGGTAGGAAAAGCCGAAAAATAATCATCCAGGATAGACTGTTTACTGGCTTGAGT
>MESS01000010.1:3383-3691 GCA_001771055.1 Caldithrix sp. RBG_13_44_9 | reverse complement strand
GGTAATGTTCACATACTGCAGAGTGGTCTGGTAAACCGGATTGGTATTTCCAACCCAGGGTACCAGACCGGTGTAAGGATTGGTCAACACACTGTCAATTTCAGTGAGAGTGATACCATCATCCGGTGGTTTGGTAGTATCATCTTTACTGCAAAATAGAAGAAGAACTACTAAAAGAAAGATTAAAAACATTCCTATTTTCATAGGCTTCTACGCAGGTTTTTTTTATTATCAAACTTCTTAAAAATTGCCAAGATAGTCATTCCTCGCAACGGCTAGTGAATGTTGAATTTTCAGTACTTTCAATT
>MESS01000010.1:2081-3353 GCA_001771055.1 Caldithrix sp. RBG_13_44_9 | reverse complement strand
CCTCAACTCTGGGAACGGTGACGGAGACCAGATTCGATTTTTTCGTCTTATATTCCAATGGTTGAAGATCAGAAAGTGTTCCGCTGTATTGAATTTTTTTAATTTTCTTTCCCGCCGGTAGACAGATCTGCAGATTCACATTTTCGACCGGAGTCTGTACTCCGGCTACCGTCACATCATAATTCACCAGATGCGCCAGCAATAGATCGCTCTGTGCTTGCCTCATGGTAGTCATTTCCAGGTAAGGTGAATTAGCGACGATTTTTGACGCTTGATTATCCAGCAGATCAAGCATTTTATCTGCTGCGTCTTCCAGTTTCGGACGCAATTCCGGATTGATCCGATTTCTGGTATATCCTTCCGGTATGTCCGAAAATAAATCGGCCATTGAAGGACCGAAGGTAGTGAATTCAGACTTTGCTTTGGCAGGGACCAGAAAACGGTGTTCCGGGATTGGAAGGGGTAAAAAAGCAGCCTGACCCTTCCCCACTTTTTTCACTGTATAAGACTCCGGATATCCTTTCCCGCCAAAAATTCCGGCCAGGGGTACTTCACTATTAGCAAGATTATATTGATTCTTTACTCCACTTTGACCAATTATCAGCAGTTTACCACCCTGGTCTACATATTTCTGCAGAGACTTTTGTTTTTCGATGCTTAAAAGCGGCAAGTACGGTAGAACAATCAATTCCACACGATTCAGATCTTTACCCAGCAGATCATCTTCTATCATCATCACATGGGCGATTCCCCTATCAGATAAAACCCGGGAAGTGCTGAACGCGAAACTCAATTCATCGGCCAGGTACTGGTTCAGGGAAGTCACAATGGCGATGTTGCTGTAAAGCTGGGCACCAAGCAAACTCGGTTCGTTAGCTGCCAGAAATTTATAAACTGCGGTCGCACCCTCGGGTGTGAGCCTTTTCTCGCGGAAGATGCAATGGTTGGCTACCGCTTCAGCGATATTGATCTGCGCCATGGCGCTGAGGCATTGCTCGGTCGGATCCGGGAAGATGGGAGGTGTGATCTCAGTAGCGTAAATGATAACCGGCTTTCCATGACTGGCTGCTGCCAGAAATTTTAAAGCCGGGCCATTAGTGACTTTAATGCCATTATCATCTTTACGCGGGGCGCTATCCAGATACTCCTGAATTTCTGAATAAATAAAATCATCATAGCCTTCCCGTCCCAACATTTCCATATTCCCTGCCGCATCATAGGCGATGGGCCCATAACCAAATCCACCGTAGACATTGCCGGCAATCACGAAAT
>MESS01000010.1:1579-2053 GCA_001771055.1 Caldithrix sp. RBG_13_44_9 | reverse complement strand
CAATTTTTTGTGAAATTCAGCAACGGCATGTCCGCGGTAAGTGACCCACTCCATCCAGAATTTTTCTCCCCGTTTCTGCGGCAGCTGAATTGTAGCAAAATCGGCAGTTCCATATTTTGCTATCGATACTGGTGCCGGAAGATTTTTCTGCAGATAATCACTAAAATTTTTGCGGGTATAATCACAATAGCAGGTGCCGCCGGCAATATGGGTCCAGTCCACATAAGAGCCATCGATCCCGGTGATGGCCTGTTGCCGGATCTTGCCTTCCATCAGCCGGACATAATCGGGATTATCAGGACAGCCCCAGGCTTCAAAACCACCGCCGGTCTCCTGTCCGTACGGAGCATAGCGATAATGCGGGAAAGTACCATCCGGATGGACCATGATCCAACTGGAGGGATCCACTGGAGGTTTGGGGCCCACAATATCCTCAAATTCCTGCCATCTTTCATTATAAAACTTTAACATTTC
>MESS01000010.1:1149-1448 GCA_001771055.1 Caldithrix sp. RBG_13_44_9 | reverse complement strand
TTATTATGGAAGTGAAATGGTTAATTCAGTTGGCACAGAGTATTCTGGTAGAATGATCTTATATTCTTCATTTTCTGTCACGACAGATAAATTTTGATTACCAAAAACCGCTTTTATCGGTGCTTTTTGAGAGTAGAAAGTGACTTCACGGACATTTTCAGTGGTCGGCGTAATGTTCAGCGTAACCGCAGATTTATTCTGTTTTAAATCCTTGACGGGAACCGTACTTCTGCTAAGACTGAACTGTGAGCCCTCTAACTTACGCAAAGTAAGGGTACGGTCAGAATGAACATAACCCG
>MESS01000010.1:0-1140 GCA_001771055.1 Caldithrix sp. RBG_13_44_9 | reverse complement strand
CATCCCCCTTACGATTCCACTCCTGTCCATCAGCATTCAGCAGAATGGCGGGGACTGGATTATAAAATTTGATCCGTGCTTTACTTTTAGTCAGAACCGTTGCTTCCAGATTATCACCCTTTTTTGTAATAGTCGGCATGAGACTGGAGATATATGTTACTCGCGATTCGGTGCTGGGCAATGGTCCCAGGGTGATGGAAACTACATTCGTTCCTTTTTTCAGATTGGGTAATACGACCACCTGCTTACTGAATGCCCAGTGATCTTTCCCATTTATAGATACTTTTTGGATATATTGATTGGTATTATCAATTTTAATACCCATTCCCCCGGTAAAGTACGGCAGGGTATCTGTCAGGGCTCCGGAAAAATCGATGGTCAACTCCAGATTATTTCCGGAAGACTTCCAGCGGTAGTTCCATTGTGCCATACTTAAAAGTTTGTTAGTCAATTCAACCGGAGTTGGACAATAAATATCTTTGGTGGCAAATTTTGCTTTCAGAGCGTCATACATGGCAATGTTATTCTCATTCATGATCCGGCTTTTACCATACTGAGCCTGGGAGGTAATGGAGTAATCATGCCACATCTGATTATAGAGCACCCCGCGCTGAATGTTCTCGAACAGATGATCGAAGATCGCCTCCTGATAGGCGGTGATCTGCTGGGTGGTGTAGCTCCAGGTAGGATCGTAGAACCACTGATAATCCGGGGAAGGAATATTTTCCAATACCACAAAATTTTTATAAGTACCGGTATACCAGGTGAGGTTGCCGTATCCCAGCGGCATGTCCTGTTCGAAACCATGGGTCATATATAGTGAAAAGCGTTTGGCTAACTCCTGATAGTCGTTCATATAGATGGTATTGCCGGGATTAATAAAAAATTCCACTTTACCGATGGGATAATCAAAATCACTCATGTTGAATTCGATCTCCTGGATGGCATCATCCAGTTCTTCTTTCCAGCGCTGCTCATTCATTTCGCGGTTAATCCGGTGAAAGCGGCTGTGAGTTCCAATCTCCCCTCCCACTTCTTCAATTTTTTTCCCCAACGGTGCCAGATCCTGCCAACCTGCTTTAGTAGCGGCGCTGGATACCCAGGCATAGACTGGAACTACTCCGGTCTCCCGGGCCAGGG
>MESS01000009.1:6144-6574 GCA_001771055.1 Caldithrix sp. RBG_13_44_9 | reverse complement strand
ACTTTTCTATAATGATAATTTGATTCTTTCTCACTCTATTGAAATCCCGGGCAGGTCGGCGTGAATGTGGGCGGCTCTGGCACGTAGCCGGACTCGTTTTGAGCCGAAAGCCCGATCAAGGTGACGCCCTCAGACTTGGCGTTCGCAGCGAATGTAGCGAGACGATCGACCCAGTCCTGCCGGTGCTCGGGCAGCAGGTGGCCACCGTTGTTGACGTCATGGTTGTCTTTCCATTTGGCGGGAGGCGACCAGGGCGCGACGCCACCAGCGCTGGTGACGGCGCGTACAGATGCTGGCCGTTGGGTTCTCGTTGGTTCCCCGCTTCAGATTTCGGTATCATCGCTTTGTCACCCGCCCTTCTACTAAATATACTGCAATATATCAGCATATCACTCATAAGTCTTTTGTTAAACATATTAATATTTAGAGT
>MESS01000009.1:5814-6046 GCA_001771055.1 Caldithrix sp. RBG_13_44_9 | reverse complement strand
CCTCAGTAGGGAGTCGATCAAGCGGCACATGTTGGATGAAGAAAGCTGTCTCTTTCTCGGAGAACTCTGCCCGGTCTTCGAACCACTCAAGTAAGGATTTATTCTCAGGGCAAGCGGTCTGGCATCGCAGGCAACCGATTAGGCATTGGTGCCAGGATGGGTTGATCCAGCTCGGGAAATCACTCGCTGCCTCATTGTGGTAAGTGAGGCAGAGCTCCGCATGGAGTAAGAA
>MESS01000009.1:4573-5758 GCA_001771055.1 Caldithrix sp. RBG_13_44_9 | reverse complement strand
TGGAACCAGGCCGCCATAACAGCTTGGACACTTTCTGTCCTTGGTGTGTAGCTTACGTAGGTAGGTGGCACGACCACCGGCACACGTCTACCTTTCCAGTGAAAGATAATTCGCATCTGAGGTGTTGGCACGGCTACGATGAGGATCGAACTTGCACCCGGGAGGTCTTCCAGGGGATCGAAAAAAAAGATACGGAGTTGATCCTGGTAGAATGCCTCGTCAATGAGTCCCTGTTTGTATGGACCAATAATAGCTTCCTTGAGGTCAGCGAGGTGACTTATGGAAATGATTCGACCCTTCCATCCACGCTCTTCAATCTTATTGAACAATCTCTCCATTCGTGTTTTCATCTGAAGGTTACTCCATCATCTATTAATTTTAAACTAATTCTTCTGCTAACGATGTCCCCTGATAAAATTTATCTCATCTATTATTTCATCAACTATTTTGGGGCAAATATTTTTTGAACACAACTTATTTATATCGAATCATATAAACAGCTATTAGAGAAGTGACTAAAAGAATTATACCATCAATACCAAATGCAAAGCGAATACCTGAATAATCATATAAAAAGCCAGTAAACAAGTTGCCAACCATTACTCCTGCGCCATAATATGATGCCCAAAAAAGTGATTGTCCGGTAGCACGAAGTTTTGCAGGCACGATTTTATTTAAGTATTCAACAGCACTCACTAAAAAAAGAGAATAACAAATTCCATTGGTCGTATCAAGGCATATTGCGATGTAAGGATTATTAATCTGCGTATATAATAATATCCTTATACCTGACATGATAAGAGCTACAATAGTTAAAGGCAAAGCACCATATCGTCTTACAAGGTGACTTGCAATAAACAGAAAAGGAAGTTCACTAAGTGCCTGTATAGCGAAAGATAAACCAATAATTTTTGAAGTTGCTCCAATCTTATTCAGGTAAATGCTATAAAAAGTATTAATGGGAATGGTCCCGATGCCATATAATAGAAGGATGATCAGAAATATCATAACCTTTGGATCTAAAACAACTCTTTTTACTTCGCGAAAAGAAATAACCTGATCAGCTGAATGTTTTTCAGCCAATTTGATGGTCCTTGAAAGAATAGCTGTTAAAACTATCAAACCAGAACCTATTATGAAAATCCAGGACAATTCATGAGTCCCGATAAAACTTCCCACCAGATA
>MESS01000009.1:4327-4551 GCA_001771055.1 Caldithrix sp. RBG_13_44_9 | reverse complement strand
GTATTTGTCAGCTAATACACTGACAAAAGGTTGTCCAATTATCATTGTGATTGGAATAATGCTTGCCAGAACTCCTATCTGGATGCCATTGAATCCGATTTTTTCAAAGTACAGATTGCTCATTGGCAGCCATGCAGCAGAGCTGCCTATCCATAGAAAATACAATAAGCCTATTTTAATTTTATCGGGCTTAATAGTCATACTGCTTGCTATTATTCAAAAGT
>MESS01000009.1:2979-4307 GCA_001771055.1 Caldithrix sp. RBG_13_44_9 | reverse complement strand
CTCTTGCACTATCTGCAGGCTTATTTGATTCCATCAATGCCCAAAGTAGCGAACCATAAACAGGATCACTTTTCAATATTCTGATTTCATTTTGAATGCCTGTGAGAGCTTTCAGGTTATTCCTTAATCCAGGCGGAAGACCGAAGTTTTTAATGGTTCCCCCACCAAAAATGACAGGAACAGAGAAGTTATTAATTTTTTTAAGAAGACTCCATACAGTCAGAGCCAGTTCATTACCTGCTTTTTCAAAAATCTTTCTGGCCCCCGGGCAACCGGATTGATAGGCCTCATGTATTTTAGACAAAAAGAAGCCAAATTCCTTATTGGAAATATTCCCGGATACAATTTTTTTAACCAATGTTTCCAGATTATTTGCTGAAAAATATTCAAGTGCTTGTTTTTCCAGAATAGGAAATGGACCATCTCTACCCAGCATTGATGCGCAGGCAAGGTGGAGTGCATATTCCACCATATCAGGTCCCGAACCCCATTCCCCGGCAATATAACCATAGGCCGGTGTCTGGTAGTACGAATCCCCATTTTTGGCAATACCAACTGTTCCTGTACCTGACGATACGGCTACGCCTGCATTGCTACCCAGAAGGCCTGACATTAAAAGTGAAAAGATATCATTTCTGAATATTACTTTCTCTGCTTTAACATGCTTGGCATGCATTGCTTCTTCAATATTCTTTTTAGTAATTGTCTTGCCAACTTCATAATCCCATCCTGAGACTGTAAACACTGCCGTTTCAATTCTTTTTCCTTGAAGGTTGTCAAAAAGTTCCAGCCAATGATTCATATTAAAATCTTCACTTTCCCAGTTTGTGCATCCTGTCTCTGAAAATCCAATTATTTTTCCGTCAGGATCAGCCACAGCCATTTGGGTTTTGGTACCACCCCCATCAACTCCTATAAATAATCCCTTTGCCATACTTAATTATATTTTAAAACTTTTAAAAGAAAGCAGGGATGAATTTCTTGTTGGCCTCAAGCAATTCATTAAGCAGGGGATTTGCAATGTCATAATCTCTTACGAGAGGATGTGCCATCAGAGCTGCAAGGGCAGCTTGCCTTGATGAAGTAACTGCCGCTTCAACAGCAATTTGCTCATAATCCTTTACTGCAGCGATAAGTCCCCATAAGGGTTTAGTACCTTCCGGAACAGCCAATCCGGTTATCCCTTTTGCATTAACTACACAAGGAATTTCAACCACTGCATCACTTTGTAGGTTTTTAATAATCCCACGGTTAGGAATGTTCACTACAACCGTTTTATCGGTATTAGTATAAATGGCTGTCATTACATCTAAGGCAATTTCGGAATA
>MESS01000009.1:2680-2965 GCA_001771055.1 Caldithrix sp. RBG_13_44_9 | reverse complement strand
GTTTTTTAAGTGCATCGGGCTTTTCCATGCATTTTTCGTCAGCATAAGCCATGAATACTTCTTTTTCAAGCAATTGCACGTATTCACCTCTTGAATATTTCTCCTTTTTCAATTCATTCACCTTTCTGGCTGTGTGAAAATAATATTGAAAATAAGGAATTGGAAGAATTTTAAACATTCTTGCAATTTCCGGTTCCAGTATGCTTCCCCATATATTTTCTGTCACTTTATAAAACTCCTGATCTGTCAACGGCTCACCTTTAATACATACATTGTAGCCGTAGC
>MESS01000009.1:2077-2668 GCA_001771055.1 Caldithrix sp. RBG_13_44_9 | reverse complement strand
AACAGGAATGGTGCGGAATGCCTTCATCATACCGCCAGGACCGGTGGTTTCCTGCCCGATTACCCCATATTTTAAAGGGATCTTTTCATCAAGAATCCTTTGCTGATTACCGCCGACTCTGATCTGAACAACAACAAAAATAACTCCGGTGAGTGCTTCATAAAGTGTAGAAACAGGTTTAATGAGAATGTCATGTTGCAGGTAATTAAGGTATCTGCGACAGAATCCAGTCATGATTTCAAGTCTTTGTTCATCAATGTCATATAGCTTAATCTCATTAACCGGAAGCAGGTTTTTTTCTTTAACAATCCCTTCGATAATTTCAGGTGTGTAACTGCTTCCTGCACCGATTATTGCAATGCTGATGTTTCCCATAATAAAAAAATTTATCAAATGGTCAAATTACATATTTTATTGTATGATAAAATATAAGTGTTATGAAAAAAATGGATCCATTTTTACATTTTGGACTACTGGCACAGACTATAAGACTTCTGGCAGATTTTTGATCAATTGTTTTTAAATGAAAGGCTCAGATGATCCAAGGATTAAAAAGAAAATCCCTGCAGATTTTTGATCTGTAAGGATTTT
>MESS01000009.1:1285-1997 GCA_001771055.1 Caldithrix sp. RBG_13_44_9 | reverse complement strand
AGATACTGGAGAAACCAGTTCAGGATACTGTTTCTGAAAAGCAGTTAGTCCAACAGCACAATCCATCAGAGTGCCGTTCCTGTCCACTCCATTTGATGTCCATACCAGCAGACCTTTCCATCCCTGCTGATAAGTCCTGATGTAAGCTTCACTGATAGGGATAACTAGTATATTATGCCTTAAAGTATCCTGGTTAAAAACACCCTTCGCAGGATTTTCACCAACCATACAGGGGCGATCATTAATACCATAATAATCAGGTGTTTTATCCAGTGCAAAATTGCCAAAATAGCGCACTGTCCATCCATAAAAATGAGGTGAATAGAAATCCAGAAATGCCTCCCTGGAATTATATTGTGCCTGTAAATTCTGATCGCTATAGAAATTGCCAATGCATTCCGGGCAGGTACCATTCCATTTAACAGCTGCACTGCCCATTGTAACCAGTACTTCACTGTTTTCATGTACGGCTGACGCTACTCTGGCAATAAAATACTGCAGGTTTTCCCATGGGATATTACCGCATTCGGTGTTATCATGCATCCATTCAATTTCATTACATACATCAATGCACCAGAGATACGGATTATTTTTATAGCGGTTAATAAATGGAATGACATAGTTATTTACATAACTGCTTACATTAGCCGTATCTTTCAGCATATTCCGCCAGCTCTGATATTTTTTATATGTATTTTTTGTATGGTCAAAT
>MESS01000009.1:184-773 GCA_001771055.1 Caldithrix sp. RBG_13_44_9 | reverse complement strand
TATGAAGGTGATAATGATATTGCCAGCGGGAAAAAACCAGCCAGGATTTTGAAAGATACGAGAAAGGTGGTCCATCAGTTAAATAAAGCTTTACCTGCCGTTCCGATAGCGTTGATATCGCCAAAACCAAGCCTGGCAAGATGGGAACTGAAACAAAATTATGAACGGGTGAACAAGAGATTTGAAAAATATGCGAACTGGCATAATCAAATTGATTTTATTGATGTCTGGACATTGATGTTAAATGAGGTAGGAGTACCAGAGAAAAAACTTTTTATTGAAGACGGCCTGCATATGACAAGGTCCGGATATGATATCTGGGCTGGTGAAATAGCTAAATATATTCAGTAAATCCCATCGGCTCCGTAAGATGCTTTAACATCCATATTATAATCATGAGATAATATGCCATTGAAGCCTGCATTTCCGGTTGCGTTCCTTCGTGCAGGATTTGAAATTTGTCATTGTTATTAACAAAACCATTACGAAAATTCTACGGCAATTCATAATAAATGCATTTCTTACAAATTTAAACAAGTGGGCAACCTGTACAATTATCACAAGTGAATATCGTTCTACTGAAGGCTGA
>MESS01000009.1:0-147 GCA_001771055.1 Caldithrix sp. RBG_13_44_9 | reverse complement strand
AATTGAGGAAATGGGAAGGAAAAAAACGGAAAAAGCGGATCTGGAGAGAAGCAAAGGTATCTTTTTCCAATTAGGACTTGTCATTGTCCTTGCTGTTACTCTCATTGCGTTTGAATGGACAAGCCGGCCCCAGGTATTTAGCTCTAT
>MESS01000008.1:6981-8734 GCA_001771055.1 Caldithrix sp. RBG_13_44_9 | reverse complement strand
GCAGGGCTTACCGGATTATGACGGCATTGCCTGGTACCGCCTGCATTTCACGGCCGATAGAGAATATTTCGGAAAGGAATTATATCTGCTGTTGGGTAAAATCGATGACTGCGATGAGACCTATCTCAATGGTACCCTGATCGGACGCTCAGGCAAATTTCCGCCGGATAGCGGATCGGCCTGGAATGAACAACGGGCTTACCGCTTTCCGTCCGGTGTCTTACGGGAAAATAATGTACTGGCGATCCGGGTGTACGACCAGGGTGGTCCCGGAGGAATTGTCGGCGGCACAATTGGTATCTTTGACAAAAAAGGATATAACCAGGAGCTGAGCCTGGAACCTCCGCCGAAAAAATCGTTCTACCAGCTGGTGACGGCCAATGGGCTCATTGCGGCAGTCTATAATGAAAGGCAGAACCGGATTGAATCGGTTTGGCCGCATATTTTTCAGACCTACGATTCCGGTCAATATGTTTCGCCTTTTATTACCCGGCTGAAACTACAAACCACCCAGCAGCCAAAACGAATCTATTATCTCAATAATACCCATATCATTGCCATCGATTATCCGGATTTCCAGGTGCGTTATTTTGCACCATTGAGCACTGCAGAAAAGATTTTCTATGGGGTGCTGATCGGAAAAAAGAACAAGATTGAACCTTTGAGGTTTGTGTGTAATGAATCTGCGTCCGGATTTTTAAAGGATTCATTACAGGTAGAGATGAATGATGAAATGGTCGAAAAATATTTTCTCTTCTCTTTCAGCGATTCACTTAACCGTGATAAAGAGATCCTGGTAAAGGCCAAGACCCGCCTGTTGAATTCACCCAGCAGTTTGCTGCAAAAAGAAGAAAACTATATGAAAACCGTATTCTCCCGCTGCCGGATTCCATCTAAACTGAAACAGGATGAACGGAATCTGCTGGAACAATCAGTATCGGTTTTGAAGATGGCGCAGGTTCCAGTGACGGAGATATTTCCAAAGGCAGCCGGGCAAATCGTGGCATCTTTACCACCGGGCGGCTGGAATATTACCTGGATCCGAGATGGTGCTTATGCGGTTCTCAGTTTGAATAAACTGGGACTTTATGAAGAGGCTAAAAACGCCCTCAGCTTTTTTCTCAATGCCGATGCCGGATACTACCGGCAATATCTGCACTCAGATGGAAAGGACTATGGGGTAGGTATGGATTATCAGATTTCAGTCTGCCGGTACTTCGGTATCGGTAAGGAAGAGTCAGACTATAACCAGGATGGACCCAATATTGAACTGGATGGTTTTGGTCTGTTTCTGGTTATTTTCAGTGATTACCTGGAAAAAAGCGGAGATGAAAAGTTTTTCCGGCTTTATTATCCTCAAGTTTCTTCTGAGGTAGCTGATGTTTTAGTGAATCTCATTCAGAGTAATGGTCTGCTCAGAGCGGATTCCGGTCCCTGGGAAAGGCATCTCCCCGGAAAACAGTTTGCTTACACCTCCATTACTGCCGCAGCCGGATTGACTAAATTTGCCGAGATCTGCCAGAAGTACAAAGCAGGGAATCCTTTAAAATATTCATCAGCTGCCTCTCATCTCATTAAAAGTATAAAAAATCAGCTGGTGATGGATGATATATTGATCAAGGGGAATGTTGAGACTTCTGATCCGTCAGCCTTTGATTATTACGACAGCGGTACCTTCGAGGCTTTCGCGTTGGGACTTTTTCCCGAACGCGGTTTTTTCCTGTCTCATTTTGCAGAGTACCGGCGCCAGCTG
>MESS01000008.1:6558-6813 GCA_001771055.1 Caldithrix sp. RBG_13_44_9 | reverse complement strand
TGTTAATCCGTAAAATCAGTGGTATCAGCGTTCTATTTAAAAAACTAGAGTTATAATCCATCATGATGAAAAAATATTTTCTGGCATGGTTCCCGATGGTTTTCATTGCCATTTTCAATGGTACTTTCCGGGAGATGGCCTATAAATCCCTGGTGGGAGATCTGACCGCCCACCAGCTCTCCACCCTGACCGGGATCATGTTCACCGGTATCTACATCTGGCTCATTACCCGGCAGTGGCCTTTGACTTCCTCTA
>MESS01000008.1:0-6483 GCA_001771055.1 Caldithrix sp. RBG_13_44_9 | reverse complement strand
TGAAGAATCCCTGGTCAATACTTCTAGCAGATTACCATATTATTTCCGGACGGGTATGGAGTCTCTTTCTGCTGTGGATTACCATAGCACCCTATATTTTTTATCGTTTGGCAATAGGAAGAAAATAGAACGCTGATACCACTGATTTGACGGATGATCGCGGATAATTCTTTCAATGCTGCAATAAAAAAATCCGCGTTAATCTGTTAAATCGGTGTCATCCGTGTTCCATTTAAATTAAAATCATTTTACATATAGGATTTAAAAATTATGAAAATCTTGGCTGTTGAAAAAGAGATGACGGGAGTGAATCCCCAAGATTTTACTCCTGAATTTAAAAAGGAAGAAGCACTTAAGGCCTGGGAGCTGTATCAGGCAGGGATCATCCGTGAGCTCTATTTCCGTCCGGACCTGAATACCGCTGTTCTGCTATTGGAATGCCGGGATGTGCCGGAGGCGGAAAAATATCTCAGCACCCTCCCGCTGGCGAGAGAAAAGCTGATCACTTTTGAATTGATTCCCCTGGTTCCTTATTCTGGTTTCAGCCGGCTGTTCGCCAAAAAATAATTAATAGAGGTCATTGTGATGGTTTATACCCAACAGGAAGGAGAATTTGAATTGCGGCAGAAAAAAAATTCATTGTTTTTTCTTGCTATCATTTCCGTGGCGGTAATATCTGTTCTATGTGGGTGCCAGATATCAACCGTAAATCCCTCGGCGGAAATTATTATCGCTAAAGAAAAAATGGCTTTGGACCGCTGGGCCAAGGGAGATCCTTATGGTTTCATAGAACTGGCGGCGGAAGAGGTTACTTATTTTGCAGAGGGGACCGATACACTGGTGAGGGGATTCAAAGCCTTTGAAATGGCCAACGCCCCCATGAAAGGGAAAATAAGTATACCCCGCTTTGAGATGCGTGATCCAAAGGTTCAACTGCATGGTGAAGTAGGAATTTTAACTTATGTGCTGTATAACTACTCGGAACTTGACAGTATTACTTCCCGCTGGAGAAGCACTGAAGTCTATTTATTAATGAATGATGACTGGAAATTAATCCATTCTCACTGGACTATTTTTAAGTAAGGTGAGACTGATCCCAAAATTTTGTTATGAAACAGCATAAAGTTTTAATTACCCTGCTGCAGAATCATTTGGATGAAGTGTCCACTCCAAAAACCCGGCAGTGGTGGGAAAAGTATATGCGCCAGGTAATTCCTTTCCGCGGAGCAGGAATTCCGGAGATCCGCCAGGTCCTGGCGCAATGGCGCAAAGAGTCTGGTATTGATACCTGGCCGCCGAACCAGCAATTGGAAATGGCTCTGGAACTGTTCACGGAACCAGTGGCAGAGGATAAATTAGCCGGGATCCTGTTTTTGCAGGAATATCTGTACGATCAATTTCCCTGGCCGGATCTGTTGAAAAAATATGAAACTATCTATAAACAGAATCTGATCTTCGACTGGAACACTTGTGATTGGTTCTGTGTGCGGGTATTGGGACCAACCATCCGGCAGCATGGTGTTCCTTGCGCCAGGGCAATCAGCAGCTGGAAAAAATCGAAAAATCTGTGGCAGGCACGATCGTCAGTGGTGGCCTTTGTAAAAGTAGCAAAAGATTCCTGTTACTATCCGTACATCCGGGATGCAGCCGCAGTTTTAATTCTGCGACCGGAAAGATTTGCCAAAACCGGCGTGGGCTGGATCTTAAGAGATATATCAAAATATGATAAAATTTTTGTGGACGAGTTTGTTGAGGAATTTTTACCTTTTTTTCCCGGGAAAGCATGAAGAATGCTCTGAATTATTATGATTTTCGCGATAAAAATTATTTTCTGAAAGAATTGAAAACCATTGAACAATCTTCTAAAAAAAAGTAGTGAAAGGTATTTTATGAGACCTCTCTTATTGATTTTACTGATTATCGGACTAGTATTTTCCTGTCAGAGAAGTGTTCCGGATCAGTCAGCCCGGGACAATTCAGCTCTCCTGGATACAGTTGAGGAAGATATGTATGCCAATCTGCCACCAGTGGAATTTTTTCAGGATAACTATCAAACCGCTACTCAGGTCCTGCTGGTAAAGATATCGCAAAAATCAACCGCCGATAAAATTTATGCTGACGATGGAGAATTGGGATATATCGTTCAGCAGCTCACCGGTCAGGTGCTGAAAGTATATAAAGGAGAATTTATGGTCGGGGAGGAAATTACTTATTACAACTTTCTGGAATATTCCCCCGGTATCGAAGAACGCTTCATCGATTCGGTGCTGATATTCCTGCAGATTGATCCGGAATCCGGACGGTTATCTGCCATTGAAGCCGGCCAGTTTGACTGGAATAAGGAGCTTTCTGCTCTGATGGAGAATGAAATACTGAAATAATATTTAGCCTGAATAATTCTTAACCACTAAGTCACAAAGACACAAAGACTATAAAATTAGTAGATTAGGTTATCATCAATGCTAAATTATTATGAAATTGATTTTAATTTATCTCAACACCCAGCTTCAATTTTCTTGGTGTCTTGGAGTCTTCGTGGTTCAATTTTATGAATTATGCAACTTAAGTACTCTAATGAACTAAAGGAACTTTTTATAATTCAGCTACTCAGTTATTAGTTTCTTAGTGTCTTAGAGTCTGTGGTTAAAATTGATAAGTCAATCAGGTTGGTAAATTTTCTCCAGCTGTAAGATTCTGCTAATTGGTCAGGTGTCAGTCATGCATATCTATATCGTTTACTGTCATCCCAGCAAAAAATCTTTTACTTATTCGGTCCTACAGTCATTTCTTGCTGGATTGGGTGAAACCGATCATACCTATGAACTTGCAGATCTGTATGAGATGAATTTCCAGACTGATATGGATCTGGAGCAATATAGCCGGGAAACCAGCTTCGATCCGGCGCTGCCAGTTCCCCCGGATGTTTTCGAGGAACAGAAGAAAATCAATCGCGCCGATGCACTGGTGTTTATCTATCCGGTCTGGTGGAGTGATTGTCCCGCAAAACTCAAAGGCTGGTTCGACCGGGTCTGGACTTTTGGCTATGCCTATACATACGATCAGGGATCACATGCCACTTCCAAAATTAAAATCCAGAAAGTCCTGGTAATTTGTCCGGCGGGACATCCGGAAGAATATCTGGAGGAGATCGGAATTGCTCCCAGCATCCGCCGGATCATGCTGAATGACCGCCTGCTGGGTGTGGGTATAAAAGAAGCCAGAATGGAAATTCTGGGCGGAATGGTCGCACAGGATCCAGGCATCCGTCAAAGGAATCTCGAGCGGGCTTTCATGCTGGGTAAAAATTTTTAGGATACCTGTAAAAAAACACTTTGTGAAGATTCATTAAACAAATTCAATGATAAAGAAAGTCACTTTCTATTCTGATTTTGATGAACAAGTTTCATTCATTAAAATGTTGCTCATTAAATTATTACCTATTCAATTCATGGGATAAAAATTATGACACCCATTGAGGAAGTATTAAAAAAATTAAAATCCAGGGCCCGACCTGATCAGCTGGAAGGAATGGCCCGTTTCGGGATGACCCCGGATAAGCGCTGGGGAGTGTCAGTACCGGACATGCGCAAGATAGCCAAAGAGACTGGCAAAGATCACTCTTTGGCCTTGGAATTATGGAAAACCGGAATTCAGGAGGCCCGGATGGTGGCCGGGATGATCGGAGATCCGATTCAACTTACCGAAAAACAGATGGAAGAGTGGGTAAAGGATTTTAATTCCTGGGACGTGTGCGATCAGGTGTGCATGAATCTGTTTGATAAAAGCCAGCTGGCCTGGAAAAAAGTTTACGATTGGTCCCGGCGGGAAGAGGAGTTTGTCAAACGGGCAGCATATTCCCTGATCGCCTGCCTGGCCTGGCATGATAAAAAAACCGGTGATAAAGAATTTCTAAAATTTCTGCCTGTCATTAAACAGGGTTGTACTGATGAACGAAATTTCGTGAAAAAGGCAGTAAACTGGGCGCTGCGCGGCATCGGGAAAAGGAATCCATCTCTGAATCGCCAGGCCATAAAAACCGCTAAAGAAATTCAAAAACTGGACTCCAAAGCAGCCCGCTGGATTGCAAATGATGCTATCCGGGAGTTAGAAAGCCCGGCTGTCAGAAAAAGATTGGAAAAATGAGCTGGAATTTTTATTACCATCCAACAGTCTGAATTGCTGATTGGGAAATTACTTCTTCTGATAACAGGAAATGTCACGGGGCAAAGTGAAAAATCGAAAAAAGGAAATCGTTCATTCCCGGAATCATAAAATTAGTCCGGGGATAAATAAACAAATCTCGACCGGTTCGAAAGTGAGCCTGGCCCGGGCTTTATCCAAACTGGGTTATTGCTCCCGAACCCGGGCGGTGGAATTGATTCAACAGGGAAAAGTGCAGGTTAATCAAAAAGTGGAAAGATCGCCTGCTTGCTGGATTGATTTGAACAAGGACCAGATCCGGATAGAGGGGAAAAAACTCACCGCCGCGGAAAAAGTGTATCTGATGTTGAACAAACCGCGCGGCCTGATAACCACTTTGAGTGATGAAAAAGGAAGAGAGACCATCTTCAGTTGTCTGAATAATTCCAATCTGCCATGGATTTCTCCGGTCGGACGGCTGGACCAGGCCAGTGAAGGACTGCTGCTGTTAACTAATGACACCCGGTGGGCTGCAGCCATCCTGGATCCTGCCAGTCATCTCAATAAAACCTATCATGTGCAGGTCCGGGGAAAGTTGGATCCGGAATTGTTGAATAAATTCAAGCAGGGAATTGTTGAGCATGGTGAGTTGTTAAAAGCCAAAGAGGTTGAAATAATCCGGCATGGCAGCAAAAATTGCTGGTTGGAAATTGTGCTGGATGAAGGGCGGAACCGTCATATCCGGCGACTGATGAAGACTTTCGATTTACCGGTTCTCCGCCTGATCCGTATTGCCATAGGTCCCTTATTATTGGGTGATCTTAAGAAAGGAGAATACCGTCATTTAACTGCCCTAGAACAGCAAGTGTTACGAACATCTGACAGCTTATAAAAGGCGAGTACTGAAGGTAGGTGGCTTTATGAAAGCGATGATCTTGAAAAAATTGACTGATCTTGAAAAAAATCCGGCACCGCTGGAAATGGTAGAACTTCCCCTTCCCCGACCTGGCGAGAGAGAGGTATTGATAAAAGTAACAGTTTGCGGAGTTTGTCATACTGAACTGGATGAAATTGAAGGCAGAACTCCTCCTCCGGTACTGCCGGTAGTCTTAGGACATCAGGTGGTAGGGCGCATCATAGAGCAGGGTAAAAAAGTGAGAAATCTTAAAATGGATCAACGGGTGGGAATTGCCTGGATCTATTCTGCCTGCGGGAAATGCCAGTATTGTCTCAACAGCATGGAAAACCTTTGTCCGGATTTCAAAGCTACCGGACGGGATGTGAATGGGGGATATGCGGAATACATGACGGCGCCAGAGGATTTTACCTATCCTATTCCTGCTAATTTTTCTGACAGCGAAGCGGCGCCTTTATTATGTGCCGGTGCCATCGGGTATCGTTCCCTGAGATTGAGCAGATTGCAAAATGGGAAAAACCTGGGATTGACCGGTTTCGGCGCTTCAGCTCATCTGGTATTGAAAATGGCCCGCAGGCAATTTCCCGATACTCCAATTTATGTTTTTGCCCGGAGTCCGGAAGAAAGGAAATTTGCCCGGGAACTGGGAGCGGTCTGGAGCGGTGATACCGAAGACCAGGCACCTCAAAAAATGGACTGCATCATTGACACTACCCCGGTCTGGAAACCGCTGGTGGAGGCATTGAAGAATTTAACTCCCGGCGGACGGCTGGTGATCAATGCCATTCGTAAAGAGCAGATCGATAAGAATTATCTTTTGCAACTGGATTATCCGCGTCATCTCTGGTTGGAAAAGGAAATCAAGAGCGTGGCCAATGTCACCCGTCAGGATGTGAGAGAATTTTTACAGTTGGCGGCAGAAATTCCTCTGAAACCGGAATTAGAAGAATATGATCTGAATAATGCCAATCAGGCTTTGCTGGAATTAAAAAAACGGAAGATACGCGGAGCAAAAGTATTGAGAATTTCCTGATAATTAAAAGAAAAAAAACGATTGGAAAAATTAATTATCTAGTGTTTTAGTTGGCGGGATTACCTCGACAGTGGTTTTTATTGTCACTGAATTATTTATTGAAGGATTAGCTGGTATCTTATGGGGCATCAATGAAACCGCTCTCTTGCAGGAGTACTTTCCGCAGGCTTTGCAGGGAGGATCCCGCTTTTAACTGCTTAGTACAGTAATTCATAATTACGGTGACATAATTTTAGACCGGATAACAGGATAAACAAATAATTTAATTTCTGCCAATCAAACGGATTATGCAATAATATCAAGGTCAGTCCATTCTCCTGAACCTGTAAAGCCTGTTACCTGGTTTTTGCTCATTTCAGGGTTACTCACTTCATAAGCACTTTTAAAAGAAAGT
>MESS01000007.1:41023-45793 GCA_001771055.1 Caldithrix sp. RBG_13_44_9 | reverse complement strand
TTTCAAAAATTCCCGGAACAATGATGTACCCTTCAGGAGTAATCTCACAATTTAATTGATTTTGTAACGGTCCATAAATGTTTAATGCAAGTATATCACCCGGTCCAAGCATATATTTAGACGAATCAATTTCTTTATCAAGGACAGTTTCATAATATTGTTGTGATGGAAAAATGCGCTCAGTAGTTTTTTCCTGAATTCCCAAATCAATATCAAATTGTTTTGGGATCTTTTCGGTACCCTCTTTTTCCTCCTCTTTCTGTTTAAATTGATCAATCGTTTGAGAAAAATTGAAAGTATAAGAAAAAAAGATTACGATGAGGAATAACGATGTTGAAATTTTTTGCAAATCTTTACTCCATCAGTTAAAATGCTAAGTCAAAGCTTAATTTTTTTTCACCTATTAAAAGTGATAGAAAATCACTCTAAACCTAAATTCGTTATACTACTTTACGCAATTAATATAATTACAATTTTGATAATAATTAAATGGCTAAAAATATATTAATCTGCTCACATGAAGGCAAATTTTAATTACTTTTTGTGCAGAACCCCTCATACTTTTTTAAGAACTATTTTACTACTCTGAGACTGTATTTGCATCGAAGAACTGATTGATTAATCACTTATCTGGTCGAAATTATTGAAACCAATTTTTCGGAGCGCTTCTTTAGCGGCCTCCTGCTCCGCTACTTTCTTGCTCTTCCCCTGCCCTCTGCCAATTTCCTTCCCCCTGATTTTAACTACCACCATAAAACTCTTATCATGATCCGGTCCCATTTCCTGAATCACCCGGTATTCCGGTAAATCACTATAACGGGATTGAATGTGCTCCAGTAAAAGACTCTTGTAATTGGTATATAACTCTCTCTGGATAATTGACTTAAACTTGCTTAAAAGGGTGGAGCGGATAAAATCCCCAGCCTGGGTCATGCCCATATCCAGATAGATGGCTCCAACGATGGCCTCAAAAGTGTCAGATAATATGGAATGCCTTTTGCGACCACCGGTTTTTTCCTCTCCCCTGTTAATGAGGATCAAATCTCCCAGCGATAATTGTGAGGCGATTTCCGCCAGGACCGGCTTGCTGACTAAAATTGATTTTATTTTAGAAAGCTGACCTTCGGTCCGCTTCGGAAATTTTTCATACAGAAACTGGGTCACTACTAAATCCAACACCGCATCTCCCAGAAATTCCAGCCGCTCATTGGAAGCTTCCCGCTGTTCATTGGAAATATTTAAGTAGGAACGATGTTTGAATGCGGTAATCAATAAAGACTGATCGCGGAAGTTCAGATCAAACTGCTCCTGGAACCGTCTGATAATTTTTTCTTCTTCTGAGGATAAAATGATGGTTGTTTCAATTGGGATTGAAACACGATTCCTCTTAAAAAATTTTTCCAGGAACTTCAAAATATCTTCCCGACTTATTTAAAGGCCGAAACAGCCAGCACGGCATTGTGACCACCGAATCCAAAAGTATTGCTTACTGCTGCATACACTTTGCGCTCTATTGGCTTATTAGGAGTATAGTTTAAATCGCATTCCGGATCAGGTTCTTCATAATTGATGGTCGGTGGAATTATCCCATGATTTATCGCCAGGACCGAAGCAATCAATTCCACACTTCCCGCAGCTCCCAGTAAATGCCCCATCATAGACTTGGTAGAACTCACATTTAATTTGTAGGCCTGATTACCAAACACAGCTTTGATGGCATCCGTTTCTGATTTATCATTGTAAGGAGTCGAAGTTCCATGAGCATTAATATATTGAACATCATCCGGATTCAGACCTCCGTCTTTCAGGCATAGCCGAATGGCCCGTACCGCCCCTTCCCCGCCCGGAGCCGGTGCAGTGATATGATGAGCATCAGCGGTAAAACCAATTCCACGCATTTCTGCATAAATTTTTGCTCCTCTTTTCCGGGCATGCTCCAGCTCTTCCAAAATAACGATGCCGCCGCCATCTCCCATCACAAAACCATCCCGGTTTTTATCAAATGGCCGGCTGGCTCTTTGCGGATCATCATTTCTAGTAGACAAAGCTTTCATGGAATTAAAACCGGCAATGCCCATCGGGCAAATAGCCGCCTCCGCTCCGCCGGTTACCATTGCATCGGCATCACCCCGCTGAATGGTTTTATAAGCATCACCAATCGCATGCGAAGCAGTGGCACAGGCAGAAACCACTGAATAATTCGGACCCTTTAAGTTATATTTTATTGAGATATGACCAGAGGCAATATCAATAATCATCAAGGGAATAAAAAAGGGGCTTACCCGCCGGGGACCTGCTTCCAGAAGCTTGCGGTGTTCATCTTCGAATGATTTAATTCCCCCGACTCCAGAGCCAACCAATACTCCAATCCGTTCCAGATCTTCCTTATCTAATTCTAATCCGGAATCCTGGATGGCTTCATGGGCTGCTACCAGAGCAAATTGGGCATATTCATCGATCCGTTTTAATTCCTTCGGTTCGATAATATTTTCAGTGGTTAAATTCTTTGTTTCACAGGCGAATTTGGTGGTATGGTTGGCTGCATCAAATTTAGTAATGGGTCCGGCAGCACTCCGGCTTTCCAACATTGCTTTCCAAAAGTCAGCTACCGAATTTCCTAAAGGAGTTACAACTCCCATACCGGTGATCACTACTCTTCTTTTTTCCATAACAAATCCTGATTTATGCCATAAAAATTCAAATTAATTTCTCTATAATCTCATTGCGGCAATCGAATAAGAAATCAGCCATCATCAACAGAATAATAAAGCCATTGAATAAACAAGCTGCCTTGATGTCATTGGGGAGAAATAACTAAAGGAATCAATCTGCTTTGTGGTATTGATTCTCCGGTGATAACTGTTTGCCGATTTAATATACAAAAATCGTGCTTGCTCCTTTTATGAGGAACAAGCACACTCATTTAGCTCATCCTATTTTTTTACCCAGATAATCGACAGCTGCTTTCACCGTAGTGATCTGCTGGGCATCTTCATCAGGAATTTCAACATTAAATTCTTCTTCAAATGCCATCACCAATTCCACGGTATCAAGGGAGTCGGCTCCAAGATCATCAATAAAATGGGCTTCCGGTTTGACTTTCTCCGGTGCCACTCCCAGCTTATCAACGATGATATCTTTTACTTTTTCTTCTAATGACATAGGTCCTCCTGTTTTAATTGAGAAAGCGAATTAAGTTTTCATCAGGACATTACCATGCCCCCATCTACATTTATCACCTGTCCGGTGATATAATCGGCATCACTGCTGCATAAGAATGCTACAACCTTGGCGACATCCTCAGGTTTACCGAAGCGTTGTAGCGGGATATTTTGTAATAGGGCATCTTTCTGTTTTTCATTGAGTTTATTGGTCATATCGGTCTCGATAAATCCAGGGGCAACCGCATTCACGGTGATATTACGGGTTGCCAATTCCTTAGCCGTTGCCCTGGTAAAGCCAATGATACCGGCCTTGGAAGCAGCATAATTCGATTGGCCGGCATTGCCAATTACCCCGACCACTGAAGAAATATTAACAATCTTTCCGTAGCGCTGTTTGATCATATACTTTATCACAGCCTTGGTGTAATTAAAAACGCTTTTTAGATTCACATTAATAACCTGGTCGAATTCTTCCGGGGTCATCCGCAGCAGGAGATTGTCACGGGTAATTCCGGCATTGTTCACCAGAATATCCACCCCGCCTAATTCTTTAACTGCCATTTCCACAGTAGCTTCGGCTTCTTCATAGGATGAGGCATCAGCCTTAAAACCGAAAATTTTGGTTTCATCAGAGTTAACTTCCCGGCGGATTTCATCAACGCATTCATCACAGCTGTTATAAATGAAGGCCACATCCGAGAATAATACTCCACAACAGCTTTTGGTCGCTAATTCCTTTACTATTGCTCTGCCGATTCCTCTGGTCCCACCCGTCACAATGGCGCGCTTATTTAATGCCAACAACCTGCTCCTTAATTTCTAATACCTTTTTTCTGGTCGTTCTATAAAAAAGTTTTTTAATATACAACCTACCAAACTTTAATTCCAATTGATTTGCGAAATCAGCTTAAAATCTGAAGATCTTCGGTTTTCCCGATACTAAAGCATTTTACTTTGGCATCTATCCGTTTCACCAAATTCTGTAATACTTTGCCTGGTCCGATTTCATAATAGGTATCAATTCCAGTGGTGATCATATTCTGGACGGTGCTTTGCCACAATACCGGTGATAAAAGTTGCCTCTTGAGCAAGTCTCTGATTTCACTGGGATTTTTAGTCGGTTGGGCGGTTACATTTGGATACACCGGAACGGCAGGATTCTTAATCTCCAGTTTATCAAGTGCGGCTGTTAATCCACCTAAAGCATCTTGCATCAAGGGGGAGTGAAACGCACCACTTACCACCAATTCAGTGACCAATCGGGCCTTTTTTTGCCTGGCCAGCTCCATGGCCTTATGGACACCAGCAATGGTACCGGAGATAACGATCTGGCCGGGAGAATTAAAGTTTGCGGCTTTGACCACACCTGCTCCTGAGGCTTCCTGGCAGAGTTCTGCGATATCTTCTGGTGAGAGGCCAATTACCGCTGCCATGGTACCTGGATTTTTTTCACCGGATTTCTGCATCTCTTCCGCACGCAGCTTGACAATTTTCAATCCATCAGTCAACGAAATTGCCCCGGCAGCCACCAGCGCAGAATATTCACCCAGGCTATGACCCGCGGTCACAGTGGGTAAAATGTTTCGGCTTTTCATAAGGTATAGGA
>MESS01000007.1:35925-40991 GCA_001771055.1 Caldithrix sp. RBG_13_44_9 | reverse complement strand
GTATAGCGGGTTTGTTTAAGTTCAGTTTCCGGACCATCAAAGCATATTCTTTTCAAAGGAAATTCTAGCAGTTCTTCTGCTTCATCATATAAACGTTTCACGTCATTAAAATTTTGGAACAAGTCTTTTCCCATACCAATATATTGAGAACCCTGGCCGGGGAATAAGAATCCCACTGTCATATGTGCTTCCTTTTAAAAATTCCTTATCTAGACCATTAACACGATCTTTTTTAAAAAATCACAAGGTCAGATTACCATTATTTGGCCCAGCGAATCAACATGCTGCCCCAGGTAAAACCAGCTCCAAATGCGGCTAAAATAATGATATCCCCTTTGTTAAGTTTCCCTTCATAGTAAGTTTCGGATAAACCGAGAGGGATGGTAGCGGCAGTAGTATTCCCATATTTTTCAATATTGATAAGGACCTTTTCCGGGGCAAGTTTTACCCGCTGAGCAGCTGCATCAATAATGCGGAGATTGGCCTGATGGGGAATAAACAGTTTTATATCATCTGAGCTAATATTATTTTTTTTGACGATTTCTTCGGTGATATCTGCCATGCCGGTGACGGCAAACTTAAACACTGTGCGCCCATCCTGGTAGATATAGTGCATTTTCTTATCGACCGTTTCATGAGTAGCGGGATGCAAACTACCACCACCTTTCATATACAGATAGTGCTGTCCGGAACCATTGCTTCTTAAGATATAATCAATAATGCCGGTCTCAGCCTGCCTGGTACGCTCCAGGACGATCGCTCCGGCGGCATCTCCAAATAGGACACAGGTATTTCTATCCGTATAGTCGGTAATAGAACTCATCTTATCCGCCCCCACTACCAGAACTTTCTTATATCTTCCGGATTCGATAAATTGTGCTGCCATGGCCGTAGCATATATAAAACCGGTGCAGGCTCCATTGACATCCACACCCCAGGCATTTTTGGCACCAATCTCATGCTGAATAAGACAAGCCGTGCTGGGGAAAAACATATCGGGAGTCACGGTGGCAACCACAATCAATTCTATTTCCTCAGCGGATACTTTGGCATCTTCCAGAGCTACCTTTGCGGCCAGTGCGCCCATATAGGAAGAACCTTTCCCCTCACCCAGGATCCTGCGTTCTTTAATACCAGTGCGGGAGATGATCCATTCGTCGGTGGTATTCACCATCTTTTCCAATTCTTTATTGTCCAATACTTTTTCTGGGACATAGTGTCCTACTCCAATGATCTTTGCTTTAAAACTCATTGTAATCCCCTCATTTTTAATTGGGCCTGAATATGCTCATTCACTTTTTTCTCTCCAATCTCGACTGCAACCCGTATGGCATTTTTGATTGCCCGGGAGGTGGATCGTCCATGACAGATGATGGAAATTCCATTTACTCCTAAAAGGGGAACACCGCCATATTCCTGGTAGTCAAAACTGCTCTTCATTTCGTGGAAGGCATGGCGGACCATATAAGCTCCCAATAAAGAAAATAGATTTTTTCCAATACTTTTCTTGAAACTGCTGTCAAACAACGTCATCACACTTTCCGCAAACTTCAGGATATTATTGCCCACAAAGCCATCGGTAACGATCACATCAGCTTTTCCGGCCATAATATCCCGGCCTTCTAAATTTCCAATAAAGTTAGGGAGATGGGCTGCCATAAGCGGATAGGTTGCTAAAACCAGTTCATTGCCTTTTGATTTTTCTTCCCCAATACTCAACAAACCCACCCGTGGATTATTTATTCCATAAATATAATTGATGAAGATACTTCCCATCAGACCAAACTGCAGCAGGTTGATGGGTTTGGAATCCACATTGGCACCAACATCTATCAACAGAACCACCCCTCCTTCGGTAGGCAGGAATGATCCCAGGGCCGGACGCTGCACCCCTTCAATTCTCCCGAGGATCATCAGACTTCCCACCATTTGGGCACCGGTACTGCCGGCACTTACTAATGCGTCTACTTCCCCACTTTTATGTAGTTGTAATCCTTTCAGTAAAGAAGAGTCGGGTTTTTGTTTCAGAGCAGTCGTCGGTACATCAGACATCTCTATTACCTGACTGGTATGATGCACTGAAATATTGTAATTTGGTTCCAAATGATGTTTGGACAATTCTTCTTGAATGGTCGGCTGATCACCTAGCAGCAAGAGTTGGTGTTTCCCTGCAGTCTCTTTTGCATATAAAACTGCCCCCTCGACCGTAGCCCGGGGGGCATAATCACCGCCCATTGCATCAATTGCAATACGCATGTTTTTTGAACGAAAATATAAAGTTAAGATTCAGTTGGAGTAAAAGCTCGTTGCCCCTTGTAAAAGCCGCAGCTTGGGCAAGCACGATGAGGTTGTTTAGGTTCACCACAATTCGGGCAAACCGATGCACTGCTGAAACTTAAATCATTCATCCAGGGAGCACGTCTTTTATCTCGCTTTGATTTAGATATCCGTCGTTTTGGATTTGGCATTTTTACATTCTCCGATAATAAGTATCAATTAATTATTTACTTTTTTTAAAATCTTTTAATTTTTCCCAGCGCGAATCATACGGTTTCTCATTGCAACGGCATGTCTCCTGATTTAGATCAACACCACAACCCGCGCAAATTCCTTTACAATCAGTTCGACAGACAAATTTCATAGGTACCGACAGAAGAAGGGTCTCCTGGATATAAGGAGTT
Source organism: Caldithrix sp. RBG_13_44_9 (assembly GCA_001771055.1). Lineage (GTDB taxonomy): Bacteria > Calditrichota > Calditrichia > RBG-13-44-9 > RBG-13-44-9 > RQOF01. The sequence continues at coordinate 38,310 of MESS01000007.1, read as the reverse complement.
AAATCGATTTCCTTTAATTCAGGCGAAATTAATACCACACTATCTTCATCAATGGCTAATTCTTTCTGTCCGACATAAAATAAAATCTCAAAATTCTCTCTAAAGTCCCGGTCGAATTCTGCCAGACATCGATCACAAGACAGGTGGATCCTGGTTGAGATCTCCGCCCGGCAAGAAATATTTTTATCAAATTTATTTAAATCTACCCTGATCCTGATATCATTATAGTAAACCTCATCTCGATAAAAATGAAGTGATCCTTTTTTAATCAGGTCTTCAAGATGATGATTTCCCTCTTCAAGATGTAGAATTGGGATCTTCATAAATTAAACGCTAAATTTATTTTTAAAAATTAATATAGTCAAATCATTTATTTAATTTATATGGATTTAGGGCTAAATTAAATACCCCTTACGGGGGAGATTTTTTTTACAATAGAAACAGACTCCTCAGGCTTTCCAATTTATTAGCGGTATTAAAAATGGGTATTCCTTCTGATTCTATAAGGAATTTTTTCCGGGATAGCATACTATTCTGAATCTCAACCTTTATTCCATTAATCTTTTTGATTCCTGACTTTTTTTCAATGCTTTGAACAGCACCTCAAGCAGATAGTTTCGAAAAAAATAAATTTGATCATATCTCAGCAAAGTCCCTCCCAGGCCAAATTTAAAGTGGGCAATGGAATCTACCATTCCTCCCAGCAAATCGAAAATCTTCACACCCTTATCCCGATAATACTGCATCAGATACCAATGCAGATATAATTCGGCTTCGCTCCAGTTTCCCTGGAAGTCTTTGCCGGCAAAAAGGGCATAAACTCGCTCTTTATCCTGAATAGTCAACAATCCGGCCACCGGCTGCTCTTTTACTTCTACAATAAAATAATCTGCCAATTGATGTTCCAGCAGGTTATGGACAAAGGTTTCAAAAATGATTTCTTCCAGCGGAGGTCTCAAGCCATGGTGCTGATAACTCTGCTGCATCAGCTGAAACAGTACTTTTACATCATGACCGGGTTTTACCGTATAGTCCTGTTTTTCAAAGGATCTGATATCACGTTTCTGATTGCGGCGGATCTGACCGAATAAATCCGATTCTTTCTGCAGGTCGATTATGATATTGAATGCCGGGGTAAATTTCCAGTTCTTCCAAACTAAACAACGGAAATCTGTTATACCGGCAGTGAGATCCATTTGAATAAAGACATACTGTCTTTCAAGCTCTGCACGCATCAAATCCAGTACTTCTGATTGATATCTGCTGCGGCGACGGTCATTCCTGCTGCTGTCAAAAATTCCGATAATATAACTATTGTAGGGTATAAAAAAGGGAGTTGTGACATATGATTGACCCCATTTTTTCCTGGGAAATAAAACGGTACCTCCCAAAATCTGATCCTGATATGACACGGTTAAGATCTTCACCTCACGCTGGAAAGAACCTGATACAGACTTAATATAGGCAGAAGATTGGAAAACGGTACCGTTGGCAGATTCAGAGAGAAAAGCATCCCAGCGGGAATACTGTTCCGGCACTAAATATTCAATTTTGAAAGAGTTGGAAGTCACTGCAGATCACTTCATATTTTTTGCCAGTCGAACCATAATAGCTTTCTGCACATGCATCCGGTTCTCGGCTTCATCAAATACCACGGAATGCGGACTGTCAATCACCTCATCAGTAATTTCATCCCCACGATGAGCCGGGAGACAATGCAATATTTTCACATTGGATTTAGCCAGACTTACCAGTTCACTATTAAGCTGATATGGTTTAAATATTTTTTTTCTCTGTTCGGTTTCGGCCTCCTGTCCCATGCTAACCCAGACATCGGTATAAAGGACATCGGCATTTTTAGCCGCTTCTTTTGGATCGGTTAAAATCTCAATTTTACTGATCTTAGCATCTCGGGTTCTTTTGACAGTGGCCTTATCCGGTTCATATTTCGGCGGAGTGCAAATGACCAGATGAATAGGGATCCGGGAGGCAAAATTAATCCAGGAATTAGCCACATTATTGCCATCACCGATATAAGAAATTTTTAAATTCTCAATTTTACCCAGATGTTCTATTACCGTAAAAGCATCCGCCATGATCTGGCAGGGATGATTATAATCAGTGAGGCCATTGATCACCGGGACTCTGGAATATTTTGCCAGTTCTTCAATATCGGAGTGGGCAAACAGCCGGGCCATGATCAAGTCATTATACCGGGAGATCACCTGAGCGATGTCTTTTACCGCTTCCCGTTTTCCGATACCGATATCACCGGGAGCCAGATAAAGAGCGGTTCCGCCCAGCTGAAAAATGCCGGTCTCGAATGAAATCCTGGTTCGGGCAGAAGGTTTGGCAAATATCATGGCCAGAGAATATCCCTTTAAC
>MESS01000007.1:33463-35898 GCA_001771055.1 Caldithrix sp. RBG_13_44_9 | reverse complement strand
TTCTCTTTTAATTCTTTACAGAGATCAAAAATTCCATAGATCTCTTCAGCATTCAGATCGGCAATTGATAAAAAATCCTTCTTCAAAGTATCCTCCATTTAAAAAAATATTGCTGGGAAATTTACAGAATATATTTTCTTAAGTCTTCGTCCTCAATGATATCCTCGAGAATCTGCTTCACAAAATTCTTATCAATTTTGATATTTCGCGCTTCGATATCGGGAGCTTCAAATAATAAATTTTCCAGGAGTTTACTCATGATGGTATGCAGCCGTCTGGCCCCGATATTTTCCGCCTTGCTGTTGACGAAGCTGGCAATTTCAGCGATTTCCTGGATCGCATCATCAGTAAAATCTAAATGAACCCCATCCGTTCTTAATAATTCCACATACTGCTTGATCAGGGCATTTTCCGGTTCTTTCAAGATGCGAATAAAATCATCTGTGGTCAGACTCTCTAATTCCACCCGAATCGGAAATCGTCCCTGTAACTCCGGGATGAGGTCAGAAGGTTTGGCCACATGAAAAGCCCCCGAAGCAATGAACAGGATATGATCCGTTCTTACCATCCCGTATTTAGTTAGCACGGTGGTGCCTTCTACCACTGGTAATAAGTCCCTCTGGACTCCCTCGCGACTGACATCCGGACCATAGCTGCCGGAACCTTTACTACTGGTTATTTTATCGATTTCATCCAGGAAGATAATTCCGGAATTTTCTACCCGTTTCATCGCCTCCCGGGTAACATTATCCATATCAATTAATTTCTGGGCTTCGTCCTGGATAATGATCGTCAGCGCTTCTTTTACTTTCACTTTACGTTTTTTGGTTTTTTTAGGCATTATATTTCCGAACATCTCCCGGATATTCAGACCAAGCTCTTCAATCCCCACCGGGGAAAAGATCTGCATCATGGGCATGCTGTCTGAAGACATATCCAATTCCACCTGTCTTTCATCCAATTCACCGGCCAATAATTTTTCACGGAATTTTTCCCGGGTTCTCTCCTGCCGGTCTTCCGGGGATTCCACCGCAGAAGATTGGCCTTCTTCCATCAGACGTGGTTGGGAAGGAATTTTTATTTTGGGCACTAAGAGATCCAGCAGTCGTTCGATGGCGGTTTCACGGGCTTTGCCCTGCACCGATTGAGCCATTTCCTCCCGCACCATATTTACCCCGATATCTACCAGATCCCGAATCATGCTCTCTACATCACGTCCCACATAACCCACTTCAGTAAATTTTGAAGCTTCGACCTTACTGAAAGGTGCCTGAGCCAGTTTAGCCAGCCGCCGGCTGATTTCAGTTTTTCCCACCCCGGTAGGTCCGATCAGAATAATATTATTGGGCATGATCTCTTCCCGCAGTTCAGAGGTGACCTGCTGCCGGCGCCAGCGATTACGCAACGCGATAGCCACCATCCGTTTAGCGGCATTCTGGCCGATGATGTATTTGTCCAGTTCCTTTACAATTTGCCGGGGAGTTAATTCCTGACCAGTTTTATCCATTCCTACCTCAACCTTCTTAATCAATTATTTCCATGGTAATTTGATTGTTGGTATAAATACAGATTTCGGAGGCAATGAGCATGGCCGTTTTCACGATTTCGCTGGCTTTCATCTCAGTGTTATGGACAAGGGCGCGAGCAGCCGCCAGAGCGTAGGTGCCGCCCGATCCAATTGCCACAATTTTATCGTCGGGTTCCACTACATCACCCGTTCCGGAAATGATCAAGGCGGTGGTCTTATCAATTACTGCCAGCATGGCTTCCAGTCGTCTTAAATATTTGTCCATCCGCCATTCTTTAGCCATTTCCACGGCTGCCCGGGTTAAATTACCATTGTACTGCTGGAGTTTTTCCTCAAATCTTTCGAACAATGTAAAAGCATCGGCAGAAGCCCCGGCAAAACCGGCCAGAACTTTTCCATTATATAACCGCCTGATTTTGATGCTGCCATGTTTCATGACGGTATTGTTAAAAGTTACCTGACCGTCCCCGGCAATTGCCGCCTGGTCTTTATGGACCAGGCCTAAAATAGTCGTGTGATGAAATTTTTGATCTTTCATAAGTTAATCCTCATAGCTGCTGAATTTAATCATAACCGTCTGTTTTACCAAATCGGACAATAAAATATCATCTCATACCAGTTACTGAATGATTAGAAGCAATTCATTACTTTATCTAGATTTTAAAAAAAGACCCTGGAAAAATACTCTTCCAGGGCAATTATCTCAATTTCAAGAACTGTGATCTTATTAAATTTTCCGGCGTAAACGGGCGACCGGAATTTCTAGTTGTTCACGATACTTGGCCACCGTCCGGCGGGCAATGGGAATTCCTTTTTGCTTGAAAATTTCAGCCAGTTTATCATCACTATAAGGATCATCCGGGGCTTCGCCGCTGATAATTTCCCGCAGCTGCTCTTTTATCCGCAA
>MESS01000007.1:32509-33399 GCA_001771055.1 Caldithrix sp. RBG_13_44_9 | reverse complement strand
ACGCCATAATCGGTCTGAACATATTTTCCATTCACCACCCGGCTGACGGTGGAAATATCCATTTCAATCTTATCTGCCACATCCTTCATGATCATCGGTTTGATATTTTCCGGGCCTTTATCAAAAAAATCCTTTTGCAATTCCACGATGGCATTCATGGTTTTCAGCATGGTAATTCTGCGCTGCTGCAGGGCATTGATGAACCAGCGGGCACTTTCCACCTTCTTACGTAAAAATTGCCGCACATCTTTATCCAATTTCTTGGATTGGCGGATCAATTTGCGATAATGCGGACTGATCTGTAATCCCGGCATATTCCATTCATTCAGGGAAACTACCAGTTCATCATCAATTTTTTCTACGATAAAATCAGGAATTACATAATTTTGACGGGAATCCCAAAAACCTTCACCCGGCTTGGGATTAAGTTTATTGATGAGCTCCAGCGCGGCTTTAATATCTTCCATTGAGACTTCCAGAATACTGGCCACTTTCTCATACCGCTTATTGACAAAGTCGTGAAAGGCTTCTTTGATGATACGCAGACACAGTGCTTTTTTCCCATTAATATCGAGGTTTTCCAGCTGAACTCTGAGGCATTCCTGCAAATTTCTGGCGGCAATCCCCAGCGGATCAAACTTTTGAATCTCTTTTAATATTTTCTCAACTTCCTCCGGTCTCTTTTCGAAAATCGCTGCGATGGCTTCTATGGTAACCTCGGTATCCAGATACCCATCATCCCGGAGATTATAAATAATGTATTCACCGATCCGGAAATCACTTTCCCCCAGGCTAAGTAAATGGAGCTGTTCGATCAAATGTTCAGCCACGGATGAATGATATACTTCCGGACGTTCGAACTCTTCATCATTCTTGTCCCGCGGCAGGCG
>MESS01000007.1:29673-32475 GCA_001771055.1 Caldithrix sp. RBG_13_44_9 | reverse complement strand
TCCCAATTGACTTCCTTATCAAGCTCTTGGAATTTCTCTTCTTCTTCGGTTTTATTATTCACTTTTAATTTTTCGAAATCCTCTTTGATTTCTTCCATCTCTTCCTGATTTTCATCAATACCTTCTTCCTCTTCCTGCAGTTCTTCCTGCTCGGTGGATTCCTCCAACACCGGATTCAGCTCCAGCTCGGTCTTGATTTTCATTTCGAGGCTCAGCATGGGCAGTTGAAGCAGAGTGGAAAGCAAAATCTGCTGCGGGGTCAGTCTCTGTTCCAGTGCCAGGTATTGACTTAGTTTAATCATGGGAGAATAAATCCTGCCTTTCCTTATTTTTTTGGCATAATTTCTGTAAGGAAGTTACAGCTTGGTGAATAATTTGTCAAGACAATTTTCTGAAGAAAGCGGTCGAAATGTTGATTTTCCTAAATATTGAAGCAGGTATGAGTGAAGAATAATCTGCAGGTATACCTATCACATTCTGGCTGCAGCTTGCTTGAAAATTTTATGCAGAAAGGTCCGCCGATGTAAAGGACAGGGTCCATATTTCCGGATCATCTCCCGGTGATAGACCGTGCCATATCCTTTGTGCTTATCAAATCCGTATTGCGGATACTGCTGATGATATTCAATCATCAGCTGATCCCGGGTTACCTTTGCAATAATAGATGCGGCCGCGATGGTAAATGAAATTTCATCGCCGTCGATGATGGCTTCCTGGCGGAAAAATTTTTCCGGCAACTCATATCCATCGAATAGGATGTAATCCGGTTTGATCTTGAGCGAACCCAGGGCTTTTCGCATAGCTTTGAAAGTGGCCTGGCGAATATTTAGCCGGTCGATTTCAGAATGACTGACAATTCCAATACCCCAGGCTATAGCATTTTTTTTGATGAGAGGAAACAATTCCGCTCTTTTACGGGCAGTTAATTTCTTTGAATCTCTAATCCCTGGATGATAAAAATCCGGCTGGAAAATTACCGCTGCCGCTACCACCGGCCCGGCCAGAGGCCCACAACCGGCTTCATCTACCCCGGCAATCTTCCCTAAACCATTGGACCAGATGATTTTTTCAAATTCCAGATTCAATGGATCCTGGTCTGATTGATGGTGAGGGACTACCAGCAATTACAAACTCCAGAGATATGAAAATTTAAAAAATAAAATGCGGTTAGCCGAACTATAGTTGCTGGAATTCCGGCGATCCCATTCTTCAGTATAGGCCAGGTATACCGTGCTGCCCGGTCTAAAACGCCAACCTAAAAGGACATTGGCACTCATACGTTTCCATACTTGGTATTGATAAAAACCGGTAGAATCATCCGGAAAAAATTCCTCTGCACCATTAGTGTGCTGGAAAAATAACCTGGAAAAAATATTTTTGGAGAAGAGGTAGCGGCCGCGTAAACTCCAGATCTGCATGTTGGACTGGCCCACTTGTTCGATGGGCATATACTGATGATCAGGATCTAAAAATCGGCTTTGTTGAAATCCCAACTCAAAAAAGGCATTGGAAAGCGGTTTCAGCAGCAAGTAGCCCTCTATCCCTCGGTTATATCCGGTGGTATGGGTTTGGAAATAATATTGTGAATCATAATTCCAACCAGCCTTCAGAGAGACAGACTTGCCGACATCGGTTGATATTTCAGCAAATATATCCCGTCCCCAGTAAATCAAGTCGTCACCCTGATCAGGCAGTGTCCTGAAGAGATAATAATAATTATCTGCTTCTACATCCCGGTAACGGGTATATCCGATTTTTAGCATAGTCTGATCTGAAAATTCCAGCCAGCCGGTACTTTTAAGGGCGGCAGTATAAGTGGATTCATCAAAATCTTGGAAATAAAATGGCTCCAGGGAAAGCCCCCAGCTCCGGACATACCTGGTATTGATCAGCGGATGAATGTCGGTATATAATCCGCTGCGGGAACTTCCTTTACCCGGAACTTTGGGATAATAGCCCGTCTTATCCAGATTAAAATCCGGGCTGTAGTATAGGGCATAACCATCCAGGCGGAAGGTCTGATCATAATATCCGGCCCCGGCCATTCCGGAGGCTCCTTCCAGGACATTAGCTGTATCAGCATTATAACTATAGACTCCCTGCCCTAAGAAGTAGAACTGCCCCGAATGGAGATTGACATCCAATCCGCCCGCTTTATTATATTCTCTTTTATCTCCTCCCAGATTGGCTGCCCGGTCAACATACATCAGTCCGATATTCGAGCTGCTGAAGATGTCCCGTTGCACCCGGAGCACCGAAAATAATTCATCCATCGGATCAGGATCGAAGGGATCTCCCAGACCATAATTTTCCCAACCGCCGGTTATAGCTCCCAGCGCACCGATGGAATATGATCCCAGTTTACCGGTGATTTTTGCCCCGGTTTTGATATCGCTTTCCGCCCCGATGCGCCGGCTGTAAAACATCTGATAATAGGGTGTTTGAAACAGGTTGGTATTTTCCAGGAAAAAGGGACGCTTTTCCTCCAACTGGATCTCATAGCGCTTATCCAAATTGATTTGCTCGGCATCAATTTCCACCTGTCCAAAATCAGGATTGACTGTGAGATCCACAGTCAAATCGGAAGTGATTCCATACTTTACATCAATCCCCAGGTTCAGATCAGTCTCTTCCGCGTCAGGCTCGGTAATCTGGCGGGTAGTGAAATAGGGAAATACCTTCAGATGCTGGCCGCTATGAATATTTTGCATCCCGATCAATACTCCGCCTTTATCCAGGCGGTACATTTGATAGTTTTGGTCCACTGGCGACCAGTAGCTGATTTCGCGGTTTTTTTTACGG
>MESS01000007.1:29510-29659 GCA_001771055.1 Caldithrix sp. RBG_13_44_9 | reverse complement strand
GAATCCCCAGATCTGGTATTTCAGGTCATCGGTAAAGCGAATGGAGGTAAAAGGGATGGCAAACTCGGCCACCCAGCCATAATTATTACGGCGGGCCGCTACCCGGAAAATGGCATCCCAGGTAAGATCCAGGTTATCCCCATTTTCGC
>MESS01000007.1:29174-29284 GCA_001771055.1 Caldithrix sp. RBG_13_44_9 | reverse complement strand
GGCCTTTTCTCCCTGGTAGGGTTCACGCTGGATAAATCCTTCCTGTAATGAGGCATTGAGCCAGACCTCATCCACCCGGCCATCAATAAGCGGTGGGGAATCCGTATACA
>MESS01000007.1:28499-28985 GCA_001771055.1 Caldithrix sp. RBG_13_44_9 | reverse complement strand
AGGGAGTTTTTATTTCTTTTCAACCAAATATTTTTTTTCTTGAGGATTCCGGCCGGGGAGAAAAATCAAATAGGCATTTTACCTTAAATGTCCATAAGAGGTTTGCTTACATTCTGAAAAATAAATTTCGGTCTGCCCTATCACCAGAAGCCAATTTTGGTGGACAATGATCACACGATAAATAGAAGCAGTATCCGATAATATGATGGGATTCTTAAAGAGTCATAGTTTCTGATATGACTTCCGGCAGTGAGGTGATTCCTTCAACGCATTTTTGAAAAGCGGCTTCCTTCAGGCTTATAAATCCTTTCTTTCTGGCCGCCGCCTGTAGATCGGTTAAGCCAGTAAATTTCTGGATAGCAGCAGCCATTTCTTCATCCAGCTGGATATATTCCGCCACCGCTACCCGGCCGGAATATCCACTAAAATTGCATTCCTTGCATCCCCGGCCTTTGTAAAAAGTTGGTTGTTTAACGGCAGTGTATG
>MESS01000007.1:26490-28442 GCA_001771055.1 Caldithrix sp. RBG_13_44_9 | reverse complement strand
TTCTTCTCACCAGACGCTGCGAAATGACCATTTTGAGCGCACTGGTTAAAAGAAAAGATTCAATTCCCATATCGATCAATCGGATGATAGTGCTCAACGCATCATTGGTATGCAGTGTGCTGAGCACTAAATGCCCGGTAAGAGCAGCCCGCACTGCGATTTCAGCAGTTTCGCGATCCCTGATTTCTCCCACCATGACGATATCCGGATCCTGCCGCAAAATCGTTTTTAAAAGACTGGCAAAAGTGAGTCCGATCTGCGGTTTGACATTGGTCTGGTTGATACCGGGAAGAAAATATTCTATAGGATCTTCTACCGTAATAATATTGACCTCCGGTCGATTGAGATATTTTAGAGCAGAATAGAGTGTAGTCGTTTTACCGCTGCCGGTTGGTCCAGTGACCAATATCATTCCATAGGCCAATCCCAAGATTTTTCTCAGGTTATCAATCAGGTTTGTATGAAATCCCAGATTTTCCAGAGCCAGGTTTAAAGTTGACTTATCCAAAATTCGCAGGACAATTTTTTCTCCAAATATAGTCGGAAGAATGGAAACCCGGATATCGACCGTGGTTTTTTCATTTTGCATGGTGAATCGTCCATCCTGTGGCCTTCTCCTTTCAGCAATATCCAGGTGGGCCATGATTTTCAGACGTGAAATTACCGTCTCTTTACGATAATTGATTGACTTTTTCCATGCTATCAGGACACCATCAATCCGAAAACGGATTTTTAAAGAATCTTCGAAGGATTCCAGATGAATATCACTTGCTCTTTTAACAATCGCTTCAGAGATCAGATCATCCAACCACTCAATAACAGTCCCATCCTCCACTTTCCTCATCTTAACCTGATCTGCCTTTTTACTATCCAGATAATGGTAGGTGGCTTTCAGAATATTATCAAGATCATCATGAGTGACCTGATAGAGCCGGGAAATTTCTTCCTGGATTTTGGGTAATTCCCATTTGACTGGAAAAATGTTTCGATCAGTAAGAAATTCCAATTCTCTGGTAATTTCCCTGTTCTCCGGATGCAGCATGGCTATTGTAATGAGTTGGTCGGTTATGGACAGCGGAACAAGATTATTCCGCAATGCATAATCCACCGGAATTAACTCCAACAGTGAGGTCATAGCTATTTAAATTTTGGGTAACATTTTTTCCAATAGTTCAGGAATAATTTGACTGAGAGGAAGGACAGTGGTTGTTTTTTCATATACCATCCCAAAAATTTCTGCATTTGCTCCGTTAATAAATCGCAGAGTAATAATAAGGTGTTGAAGATTCTCTTCGTGCTCAGAGGGGATGAAAAATAATTCGATTGAACCCAATATAATTACAGTGGCTTGAAGAGTATCAGCCAGAAGAAAATAATGCTCTTTAGAGAAAAGGATCGAATGATCAGGTTTTATTTTTCGCAGGTAATATTTGACCTGACTCTTATCAATAACCTGAAAACCCTTTTTTATAAAAATTAAACGGGTAAATTCATCCGTTGCAAGATCCAGATAAGTTTTAGAAATTCCAGTACCATTAAAAGGCAGGACCGCAATAATTGTGTTTCTGCGATCCAATTCTTTTATGAAGCGCGAGGATACCGAACAGTCTGAAATAAATAACAACGTAGCTATAACAATAGATGCACTTTTCATCTCTAATCAATGACCGTTTGAATAATTTTTCCAGTCTCATCCACTTCCCAGACATTGTAACTGCCATCTTTATCAAAATCTACCACTGCAGTGGCCCGGCCAATAAAATTGTCAATATTCGCCTTTATAATTTCAATCTTATATCGCGCCTCACCCCCCTCAGTAATCAGAGGAGCCTGTTCAAAGCCAATTTCCGCGAGATTATCAGAGTACCGGTCGTTTTCATAATAAAATGCTTTTTCCAGGGTATAGAGATGTCTTAACATCGTTTTCGCTTCAGTAGTTTTAGCTCTGGTTA
>MESS01000007.1:19518-26472 GCA_001771055.1 Caldithrix sp. RBG_13_44_9 | reverse complement strand
GTAGAGCAAGAAGTATTAAAATTCCAATGATTACAATGACTACCAGGACTTCAGTTAATGAAAATCCATCCTCCTTCGTGAAACTAATTTTATTCAACCTTATTCCTCCCTTTTATTTGACTGATTTTTTTTCGATAAATGAGCTTACCTGTTTAACCAGGAAATAATTGAGTCATATTAAATAAGGGTAGATAAATCGCAATTAGAATTAAGCCTATTATAATTCCCAATGACAAGATGAGAATGGGTTCGATTATCCCTGACAGGATTTCTATGGAATGGTCAATTTCCTGTTCATAGAAACTGGCAATTTTAAAGAGGACAAGCGATAATTCGCCGCTTTCTTCACCGACTGATATCATGTGGATTACAATTGGAGGAAAAAGGAAGGAAGCCACCATTGAGTCAGAAAGTCTTTCTCCTCGACAAATAAACTCTCTGATCAGCAAGATCTCTTTTTTCAAATAGTAATTTGAGATTGATCGTTCCACCAATTCGAGGGACTGTGTTAGATTTATCCCGCCCTTTAATAGAGTCCCTAAGGTGTGGCAAAAACGAAAGATATAATTTCTGGCAATAAAAGTACCCCAGAAGGGTACTTTAAATATTTTTTTATGGAAAAAATATTTCAACTTCTCTATTTTATTTACATATATCAGAAGAATTACTAGTGCAATAAAGATTATGATGAAGAAACTCACATTCTGCTGAAATGCTTGACCGGAACCCATAATCAGCAGGGTAAGCAAAGGTAATTCTGAATCGAATTCTTTGAAAAGATCATTGAAAGCCGGGAGAACAAAAAATATCATAAAAGCCAGTGCAAGAATTGAAAATGTCACTACAAATAGTGGATAAGTTAGAACTTGGATGAATTTTTTCCTGAACCGGGTCATTTTTTCTAAATATTCCAAGATACTGACTAACATCTCGCTTAACTGACCAGTAAACTCACCTACTTCTACCAAACTGCAATAAATTTGATTATATAATTTTGGATATTGTTTTAAACAATCAGAAAAATTATGTCCGCTTTTCAATTGAGTTATCAGGTCATCTAGAAGAGTTTTTTCAGAATTTTCAGTAGATTGTTGTACAATAATCTGGAGACTCTCCAGCATCATTAAACCGGCTTTTAGTAATAATGCTAAATTTCGGGTGAATTCGATAATAAAACGATTCTTGAGCCTTAAATTCCCCGGATACCAGGAAAATATTATATAATTGAACAAATCCAACCCCAAACAGTAATCAAATCAGACAATTTTATAACTGGCTTTTTAATCCATATTTTTTCAAAAGGTATTGAAGATTTTGACGGGACATCCCCAAAGATAAAGCTGTCTTGGAAATATTACTTTTATTATTTCGGAATACGTCTCGTATCGTCTCGTATTGGATATTATTTAAAAAGTCTTTCAGAATAAAATGCTGTGGAATATTCCTATACTCTTTTTGTGACATGGTAAGTACTGGCTGGATATCCGCTAATTTAATTTCAGCACTTCTCGAACGAACTTGTGACATAATTTTAAAAATCAAACTTTCCAGTTCTCTCACATTTCCCGGAAATTCCATTTCCCGGAGATATGGGAAGATATTTTCTTCCAAATTCAGGGTCTGATTTTTTGGATATTTACAGAGAAATTTTTTAATAAAATACTGCACCAAACATTCAATGTCCGTGATTCGCTCTCTGAGAGCTGGCAACTTTACATTAAAAGTATTTATTCGATGATAAAGATCTTTCCTGAAGGTGCCTTTAAGTATCTGATCCTCCAGATTTTTATTTGAAATAGCAATAATCCTGGTATTTACCTTAGATAATTTTTGACTGCCGACGGGAAAAAATTCCTGATTTTCAATAGCCCGCAGCAACTTGGCCTGGGAAATGAGATCAATTTCGCTTACTTCATCAAGTACTAATGTACCTTCATCCGCTAGACAAAAGTGACCTTGACTTGTTTCTATAGCTCCAGTGAATGCACCTTTTTTATGTCCAAAAAATTCTGCCTCAAATAGAGACGAATGAATTGAAGCACAATTTACAATATGAAATGGACCTGATTTTCTCTCACTTTTTGAATGAATAAATTTGGCAAATAAATCTTTCCCTGTACCTGTCTCACCTGAAATGAGAACATTTTCAGAAAATTTAGCTATACGTCGGGCTGTTTTTATTTGATCCATCAAGGCCGGATGACTGCCAATAATCAAGGGTGACTGATGATTATTCGATAGTTTCAAATTCGTTATGAATTTACAATAGAATTCATCGACATATTTTTTTAATAAGCAACAACCATGTTTTTTAAAATCAAGCTTTGAAATACGATGTATTCCCCCCGTTTGTGAAATTTGAAAATTCTGTAAACTGACAATTAATATTTTCAGAGTTAGCGGAAAAAGCTGGCTTAATTTTCTGAAAAAATTCAGGTTTGCCGCAGTTTGAAAATTATCGTTCATCAGAATTACCTGCACCATTTCTTTTTCAAGAATTTGCAGACAATCAAATGGATTTGTAAATGAGATAACATCAAAATATTCAGCCAGATATTCTTCATGCTTTTTTAAGGTTCCCCTATTGGAATCAATATAAAGTAATTGGATATCCATAGATCCCTCCTGTTTAAAAATTAGCTGAAATGGAAAATTCTTTATCTTTATTTTTGAATCTAACCTGTTTGGATAATATTTTGATCAATTCAAATCCCTGGATGGTTTGTCCTTCCCGAACAAATTGAATGTCGTTCGGTGAAATTTCAATTAAGGCCACTTTCCCATCCTTATCTGATAATAGCCCAGAATATTTGAAGAAAGGTGTGTCACTGTCTGTATTTGATTTCTTCCTTGTCGAATCAGATTTTTGATCCTGTAACTTCTCCTTGCCAAAATTATAACTGAAAGGATCTTGTATTTTTTCAAGACTGTCCAATAAGTACAAATCAATAAATCTGGAACCGGAATCAGTCGCTGTGGCTTGAAAAATTGTTTTCGGTTTTTCAGAGCTTTTTGATCGATTATCAAATTCTGCTTTAATTTTTAAAAATATTTTGCTCCATAATAAAATCGAGAGCAATAAAAGCATAAATACTATCTGACTCTTTAACCGATTTCTGATCATTATTCAATTTTAGTTATAATTGTAATTTCTAATCGACCTTCTATGAACAGGGATTCGGGCACCTTTTTCTGCAGTTCGAGTTGGGTAATCCTTAATAAAAGATTATTCTCCTCAATAAAATGTATGAATCTAATAATCGGCTTAAATTTTGCTGAGAACTGAATGTTCACAATGAACGAATCAGAATGCGCATCATTCTGAAAAATCGCCGGAAATATTTGCTGGATATTCACTCCATTTTCTGTGGCGGCATCGTTGATTGTTTTATACAAACTTGCCAACTGTACTTTTTGGATGAGTTGGGCATTGTAGCGATTGATCTGATTAAGATAAAGCAAATTATCTTCTCGTAAACGTTCAGATTCTAAAATTATCTGCTGTTCTCTGCGTTGGTTTTCTGAAAATTGAAAAACTGAACTAATCATATGGAAGCTTTCGTGTAAAAACGGAATAATGATTTTCCAGTCAACGAGAAAAAGAAAAATGAACAGAAAGCTAAAAACAAAGAGATATTTTCGTTCAGGTATCAATTCTAACTTGAAATTCCACAAACCAATCCCTGCCTTTTGGCAAATGCTTTTTATTATTCAATAATTTTTTTAGCTGAAAATTCTCCAATGAGACTTGAAAAAATTTGGAATTAAGTTCCAGATTATTTAAAAATTCTATTACCTCATTTTCTGATCTGCTAAATCCTTTCAAAAATATTCTATTTGAATTTGTTCTGTTGGCTTTCATTTCCAATTTCGAAAGACACAGATTTTGCGGGATACATTTGACCAGACGGTAAAGATCAATACTAGGTCGGTTTTTCTGATTAATATATGACTGATATTTGAGCAAGGATTCTTTAAGCTGATTTTGTTCTATAAGTAATTGATTTTGGGTTGACAATAAAGACTGGTGATGGATTTCTCTGTTTTTAATCTCTTCCGTTTTATCAGTCAAAATAATCCTCGTTATCCATACGGTTAAAAAAATGCACAGACTACTCAAATAGAGAATTAGAATGCTCTTAAAAAGAATGCTTTGCAGTTTCTTTCGAAAAAAACGTTGTTCCGGGGGGAAGATAGTTGAAGTGTCCGAATTTACTAAATTCAAAAATGGCATCAGACTGCAACAAAGGGCAGTGAAAAATTCATTTTGACAATCGATATTCATGTTACTTAGGAGAATTGTCTGTACATTAGGTATGTTAAGTGAATATAATGTGTCGACCTCTCCAGTAATTAAAACAGGATGAGAGCATGGAGAATATAGCCCAAGGGAGGACAATTCACCCTGATAGTCTCTCGAAGAATCGTACATCTGAAATGAGTTCAGATGGCCTTCTTTATAATTAAGAACGAACAGATAACTCAACTTGAGGTGTAAATGCCACCCTGAAAATGGAGAATGAAACTTTGGCACCATCAAAAGCGTGATCATATCATTAAATGCCAGGAACGATAAATTCGCTATCGCATGAACATTAGTGATTGAATGATCAATTTCACTTTTTTTACTAATGAATTTTAAAACACGTATTTTTTCTGCTGAATGCTGATCTACCAGATACCTGATGAAGTAATGATCTTTTTGATTTTTCACAGACAGGTAAAGTTCAGGATTTGCAGTTAAGTAGGTATCTATTTCATTGAATGGCATTTTAGGAAGATCAACAATCTTCACTAAGAATTTTGTTGTAAAAAAATTGACTGCACAGTAAGTTGACTTTAAGTGATATTTTTTAGTGGTTTCTTGAATAGTTTTAACCAAATCCTGAGCAGGTGAATATGTCTTTCGCAGTTCAAACTTTTTTTTGTATCCCCTGCTGGTACGGGCAATTTTCATGAAAAATATTTCTGATTCAGTTATATCAATTCCAATACAAGTATTATATAGATTGAATAAAATATCCATTTTCCTTTTATAACTGAGGTTATTCATAAATTCATTCCATCGATGCCGAATTACCGATATAAGAAAGGTGAGGAGTAATGTAAATAATCAATTCACTTTTCATGTTACGGTGATTGGTGCTTTGAAATAGTTTCCCAATCAAAGGCAGACTTCCCAATATTGGAAGTTGGAATTTATTCACTGATTCAATGGTTTGGATTAAACCACCCAGGACAATTGTTTCACCATCCCTTAATCGAACAGTAGAATTCAATGCCCTCCTCTGAATGGTAGGTGGTACTTCTGATGAAAACTGGCCTACTGGATTATTAAATTCCGGGTGAATTTCTACGGTGATCTCACCAGAAGCACTCACCCAGGGTGTAATCTGTAATGTGATATTAGCCTCAATAGTATGAAACTGCTGAGTTTCTTGTATGTAGAGCTGAGAGGGATCACGGATAGGTGTCTGAGTAGTGAGAATATAGTATTGAGTTTGTCCGATGGTAATATCAGCCGGATATCCATTCAAAGTGGCGATTTGCGGCTTCGAACGGATATTAGCTTTCCCAATTGTTTCGAGAGCCTTTACTTTCAGGTAAAAATCTTCAGGCAATTTACCGATACTACTGATTCCTAAATATCCTTCAAATTTATCCAGATATTGATTGATGTTTCCACCGGTTAAATAAACATCCAACGCCGGGAACCAGTGATCTCCTGTGCCTCTAGAAGTATCAGCAACTCCCCCAGAGAGCCCTCCCTCGAGTGAAATTTCTTTAATATCCTGATAATTGTAATCAACCACCAGAGCTTCAATAAGAATTTGCGGAATAGGTTGATCAAGGTCATGAAGGGTTTGTTCAACATCAGACAGGACATCATGGGATCCATGGATCAAAACGGCATTATGTTCTTTAATAATTTTAAATTCGGCTTTTTCGAGTATTATGGCCGGAAGCATATCCAGAATGCTATCTACTTTTAAATACTTAAGAGGTATTAAACGGGAAGAAAGCAACAATTTGTTAGTTTTGCTGCCTACCAGATAATGTTTTTCCATTTTCTTAAAGGTACAGTTATTAGAGCTAAGTATGACGTTCAGACATTCATCCAATGATAAATCATAGGCCAGAGCGCTTACTTTCCCCTTTAAATCATCAA
Organism: Caldithrix sp. RBG_13_44_9; assembly: GCA_001771055.1. GTDB lineage: Bacteria > Calditrichota > Calditrichia > RBG-13-44-9 > RBG-13-44-9 > RQOF01. The sequence continues at coordinate 20,303 of MESS01000007.1, read as the reverse complement.
GCAAAAATAGGCTGAGCCCTAGTTGCTGGAATAATTCATTCAAAATTTTGACAACATCCCCGTTTAGGACTTCAATATCGATGAGGTTATTATGCACATTCAGGAAAAAACTTGTTGATTGGATGGGTTGATCTGAACTTTCAAGACGGCTTTTTCGGATCTGGTAGATCGAATCTTCCCGCGTTAAATAGTAACCATTATTTTTTGTAATAAAATAGAGTGCTTTATCAAGAGGAAGGTTTTGAAGGTAGGCGGAAATCACACCTCTGACATTATCATCCAGGAAAATGGTTTTACCAGTAATCTTTGAAATCTGATAAAAAACTTTACGAACATCTTCATTCTCAAAATCAGTAGAAATTAATCCATCCATAAACAATATTTTTAATTCCGGTTCTTCAGTTAAACTGGAATCGTTTTTCGCGATATTGGATATTTTATAAATCGATCCTGATTTTTGTATAGAAAGATTGTTCTCTTGTATAATAAAATTTAATGCTTCGCTTAACGAGATATTAACCAGATGAATAGTGATGCGCGTGTTCACATCATCTTCAATAAAAATATTAATTCCATATTGATTTGCTATCAATCTGATTATATCCTTCAACTCAGTATTTTTGAAATCTAAATCAATGATGAGATCTTGCAGATCTGTTAATTCGTTCCATATAGTGAGACTGTCTGGTCCTGATTTTTGCCCTTTAATAACCATGATTGGATTTATAAAAACAAAAATAAAAACATTTATTTCTATGATATGAAATATTTTCATTGTCGTACTT
>MESS01000007.1:16645-19495 GCA_001771055.1 Caldithrix sp. RBG_13_44_9 | reverse complement strand
TCAGCTTAAATCTTTATCTTGAAACAATAAAAAGTCAGATTATTTTATATCATCATTCGATATACCAAAAAAAAGAAGGAGGAAGATTTACGTTTTGAATCTACTTAGAAATTGAAACCTCCGATTTTTGGTCAACCCGATTTTTCAATCTCAGTTTAAAACCTCCCTCCCTCCCAAACTATTGAACTCAGTAGAAATATCAACAAAGAGCATGCCAAGGGTAAAGAGATATCCATGCTACCATAATAGGATTAAAATATTTTTTTATAACCAATTATAATACAATGGGTTATATAATGTTTCTAAAAAAATAATGAAGAAAAAATTTGGAATTGAAATATTAGATTGGTTTTGTATCAGGTATCAAAACCGTACAAGTGTTCGGTTTTGAAATATAAAAGGCCATAAAAACACTAAATCATTTCAGAATTTTATCCAAAGTAATCTGATGTTTTTTCATCCTGCGAATCAGCGATTGACGCGTGATTCCAAGGTAATTGGCTGCCAATTGTTGATCGTAATTTGACTGTGAGAGAGCGATCTGAATAATCCTTCTTTCATTTTCCTCTAAATTCAAACTTTGATCCGCATCAATTTGTGATAAATTAATTTTAGCTGGAATCAAAAAATCTGCCGATTTAAATACAGAGTTGCTGGAAATGATAAAGGCTCTTTCCACCATATTTTTTAATTCCCTGACATTACCTGGAAAAGAATATTTTTTTAATCCTTCTATTACTTCTGGATTTATTTCAGGCAGGGGACGGTTTTTTTGTTTCGCAAAAAAGGCAGTGAAATGTTTGAGCAAAGGCTCGATATCTTCAGGTCGCTCTCGCAGAGGTGGAATATGAATAATTAGGGTGTTGATCCGATGGTAAAAATCTCTTCTGAATTTATTTTCCACAATCATCTGTTCAATATTACGGTTAGTGGCTGAAATGATCCGGATATCTACTTCGGTAAATTTGTCGCCACCTACCGGTTTGACTTTTTTTTCTTCAATAGCCCTCAATAATTTACTTTGCAGAGTCAGCGGCATATCGGCAATTTCATCCAGAAAAAGTGTGCCGCCATTAGTTTTCTCGAAAAGCCCTTTCTTATCTTCTCGGGCATCTGTAAAAGAGCCTTTGCGGTGACCGAAGAATTCACTCTCCAATAGGGATTCAGGAGTCGCTGCACTATTCACTGGAAAAAATGGTTGATCCTTTCGGGCACTGGAATAGTGTATGATGCGGGCAATTATTTCCTTACCAGTTCCGTTTTCGCCGGTAATGAGAACATTGATATCCCGGTCCTGCCCTGCTAAAATAACTAAATCGATTACTTTATTTATTATCGCACTTTTCCCGATCATCTGACGTTCTATCCGATTTTCGAGTTCTAATCCAATCAGCGAAAAACGGTTTTCAGTATCAATTAATTTTTGTTGGATTGTTAGATAACGGCGGGTACGAGATATCGCAAAATCAATATCATAAAAACTGAATGGCTTCTTAATATAATCTATAGCCCCATAACGCATTCCCTCAATAACACTGTCCATAGTACCAAATCCACTCATTATAATGACTTCTATATCCGGGTGCTCTGCTTTGATGTGTTTAAGTAATTCTAATCCGTTTCCATCAGGTAAAATAAGGTCTAAAAAACAAACGTTAATATTTTCTTCATTTAGAATTATTGAAGCTTCTCCAAGAGAAGCAGCAGTTTTTACTTCAAAATCTTTTTTCTGAAAATACGAACTTAGTTTTTTCGAAATTTCCTGATCGTCTTCGATAACAAGTATCTTTAAATTATCATCTTGCATGGGGGTTGGTCCTTTGCAATTGAGCAGTGATTATTTTTCAGGAAAACCCAAATTTTCATGAAATACTGGTACCACGACTCGCATGGTTGTTCCTACCAATACTTCACTTTCCACCTCAATCCGCCCCCCCATTCCCTTAATCGTTCGATTGGCAATTGATAGACCTAATCCTTGACCTTCTCCCAATTTCTTAGTACTGTAAAATGCTTCAAATATCTTTGATCTCTGTTTTTCCTCTATCCCAATCCCGTTATCTAGTACCTCTAATATTACATCATTTGTTTTACAATTACTTTTAATGATAATTTCCTTAAGATAACCTCCATTCACGCGCTTTCCTTTTTCTTCCAATGCATCCCGGGCATTTAATATTAAGTTCAGCACCACCCTCTCATATTGATATGGATTTCCGCTCACCACTGGCAGTTCACCCGGGATTTCCTGTTTTACCGTGATTCCCCGTTGATTCAATTGCAGCCTGATCATCCGGAAAGCATTTTCAATACACTCATTGATGTTAAATTTCTGACAATACTCCTCTTGTTGGCCACTAGAAAACAGGCGAATATGCTCCATAATCGAGCGGATGCGATCAATATATCCAGCAATGTCTTGCACATTACGGGAAATCTCCTCATTTGGAGGTAGTTTCTCTTTATTTTCCAAACCTATACCCTCTGCACACAGAGTAATACTCTGCAGTGGCTGGTTAATCTCATGAACTACTCCCGCAGTCAGTTCTCCCAAGGTAGTGAGACCGGCCTGATGTGTTATAATCGCCTGTTGTTCTCGTTGTTGTTTTAGGGCTTCTTCAATCCGCTGCTGTAAAATTCGATTGTGTCGTTGCTTATGACGGTAAAGATAAAACACAATCACAGCCAAAAGTGTCACCAGAGCAAAGCCTAAAAGAAAGCGGGTCTTTAATAACTTTTGTTTCTCGGCTTCCAGTTTGAGAATGGCATTGTCCTTCTGAAGCAGATCTTTTTCCTTTTTTACATTTTCAGTATGATATGTCACCTGTAATTCTGTGATATCATGCTGAT
>MESS01000007.1:15888-16594 GCA_001771055.1 Caldithrix sp. RBG_13_44_9 | reverse complement strand
TAGCCAAAGAGTTTTGGCCGGTTATTATATAGCATTTTGACAGAAAATAATGATTGTCTAGAGAAATATCTTTTGATTTAATTTTCTTAGACAAAATGTTACTTTCAAGATAAAGCCTAATGGCACGATCATATTCTTCTCTCAGGAAATAGTAATATCCCAACCGTTGCAGAGAATAAGATTCATACCACTTATTATGATGTTTCTTTGCTAAAAGGAGAGATTCCTTGTAGAAATCAACTGCGTTTTTCGAATTTCCGGCGGCTAATTCAATATTACCTAAAACATTCAAAAAAAATGGATAGTGAATTTCATAATTAACTTTTTTAAATATGTCATATCCTCTTTGAGCATATATTTTTGCAGAATCCAATTGGGAAAATGAATAATAAATTCTGCCTATAGAAATTAGACACAAACCCAGTTGAAAATTATTTTCACTACTTTTTAAAATTTCTAAAGCCTCTCGATAGCACATCATTGATTTATTAAAATTTTTTAAATCATAATAAATTTGTCCTTCATATAAAAACAAAGTAGCTAATGAGTTATTATCATTTAATCTAGGATTTAAGGACTTTGCCTTTAGATTATTCTCCATTGCTGCATAATAATTAGATTCAAAAAGTTCAAGTGCTCCTTGAAGTGTGTAACATTCCTTCATCCCATAAAAATCTTCCATTTGTTGGAAAATAACCATACCCTT
>MESS01000007.1:15725-15867 GCA_001771055.1 Caldithrix sp. RBG_13_44_9 | reverse complement strand
GTTTATTTCACAAAGCTCAAGATAATAATTACTCATTGTAACAAAACAATATGCGATGTTAGAATTATCATTTATTTTATAAAAACAATTCAAAGCATTACTAATAAATTTTACTACACTATCTTCCTTTCCAATAGCATGA
>MESS01000007.1:11731-15706 GCA_001771055.1 Caldithrix sp. RBG_13_44_9 | reverse complement strand
GCAAAAAATTTCCCAAATTCGTTGAATCGCTAATATCGCTTGCTTCCTGTATCCCTTTCAACGAATATCGATACATACTATCAACTGAATTAAGGTTATAATATTGAGAAATTTTTTTGAGAATATCTAATTTTGTTGAATCTGAACTTTTTAATAGCTCTAGCTTCAGACTATCAATATAAGTATTCGCAAAAAGCATAATAGGAATCATGAGAACGAATAAAATTTTTACTCTCATACTTTGTTCCTCTATTTCTAATATCCTGGATTTTTATCCGGCTATTTAGTTTTTACAAAAAAAATGGTACTCTTTATTCTATATTAACTTTTGAATAATATGATAACTTGCTTTCCTGTAAAATTCTAAAAATTCGACGATATCCATAGATTTTCCCTCTATCTTGCTAACAATAGTCACCAAATTTACTGCTACAAAGGGTTAAATCTGGATAAAAAAACATTGATCTACTCGACTATTTGAATTTCAATCAAGATAATTTATTAAAGGTAAAAAATAATCACTACATACGCACCAATACCCAAAAATGGGGCTAAAGGAATTTGTGTCATCCTTAAACCTTGATGGTAACGTCTATTATATAGTTGAAATATTATCCCAAATAAAGAACCAATGAAGAGGGAGATTAGAAATAATTCAAAACCTAAATAGAATCCCAACAAAGCAGAAAGTTTTATATCACCTAAACCCAGACTCTCTTTTCTGAAAAAATAGGTAGTTGACCATCTCAGAATTAACGTAAATAATATTGCCAGCAAAATACCTGCAAGGGCTTGAGACCAGCTATTTAATTTAAAAAGATAATTTAAAATAATTCCCATAATTAAAAGAGTTATGATTAAGGTGTTAGGAATTCTTTGATGAAACATATCTATTCCACCGATTACAATCATTCCTGAGAAGAACAGAAGATAAAATAAGAAAGTACCAGTATTATGAAAATGAAAGAGAAGAGATAGTGTGACTATTGTGGTGATAAATTCTACAAAAGGATACCTGCGAGGAATTTTCTCATGACAATAGAAACATCTCCCCTTTAAAATCAAAAAACTGACGATAGGTACATTCTGCCACCAGGCTAAAGTCTTTCTACAGCTGGGACAAAAGGAACCCGGACAAATAACAGAAATCTTCCTGGGCAACCGGTAAATGCAAACATTAAAAAAGCTGCCCAGGATTAATCCGGTAGGAATGAAAAGAATAACCCAAAAATTGAGCAATTCCATAATTTATGAGAAATAAAAGGTTTCAAACTCCGTTTCAATCATAATTTTTGTCATAAATTTGCAAAAGACAAGGAAAATATTTTTTATACCATGAGTTTGCTCTAAAAAGTCAAAGCCGGATTATGTCTCAATTTATTAGATTGGCTGCTTGCTTTGACGGTTTGTTTGGTTAGTTGATATTTTAAAAGTTGTTGAAATCCTTTCAAAAGGCATCGAAAACGGTCTTTAACATACAGAAAAGGCTTTTGGGCTATGGCCAGGGCGGTTTCAGGGTTGGTTTTTAGATACCGGTAGATCCGGCCAAAATTAATCGCCGCTGCGGTGCTAAAAACAAAGATTGAGGTCTTAAAAAATCCCCTCACTTCAGTCAGTAGCCTGATCTTACGATTTAATTTCCCCTGCGGCATCCGGTGGGTAAATTCTCTGACCGTCGCCTCGATATTAGCCCGAAGTCTTTGCCGGTCTTCAGGAAGATGGCGAATGGCTTCCTGTCGCCTCTTGCTCAGAAAATCCTTATGGGAAAAGTAATAGGTTCGATACCGGGAACCCGTTTGAGCAGGACACTCTTGGTTCAATGGACAACCCTTACAGATGGCTAAATCAAAACGGGCTTTGTGACGCTTGCGAGACGGTAGTGAAGAAACACGTTGATATGAACAACTGATCTGGTACTCTGAGGCAGATTTCTGTTCAATCCGAATATCGACTTTGCAGCGATTCCCTCTGACCGCGGTTTGAATACCGGTGATATCCAGTTCTTCTAACTTCTGATCCACCGGTTCACTGCCATAGCCCCCATCAAAGTGGAGCTCCTCTATATCCGGTGTTTTTTCCGCGAGCCGATCTAACCGCTCCTCCAGGATCTTGCTATCATCGGTATTGTTGGGATGAACCGAGACATCATCAATGAGATTCAAGGCATTTTCCGGATGAGCTGTCTCTACAATATTGATGCTTTGACCTCGGCTTTCCTTTTGATTCTTGCGGCGATAGGTGGCATCCAGATCATCGGGGGACTGCACACAACCACTGCTCAGTTCTTCAGTACTCCGGAGATGTATCCGATCTTCTGTCCGGGTAAAATGCTCGCCGAACACCCGTTCAAAGGTGCGAAAGATTTCATGATCCCAATACAACGGTTTTACATTCCGGTCGATCCACTCATAGAGCTCGGCTATTTGAGTGAACTCATGGGGAATATCCTCAGCACTCAACCGGTAAATATATTGTCCCAAACTTTTTCCCAGGTACGCATCAAATCGCTCCTTGAAACGGACTTTATCCCCATCGGAGATCACCCGCCAGATTCGTAACACCAGTTCAATGAGTAACTGCAAGCGGGTATAGTTGCGAATATGGGATGCGGCCAGGAACGAGTCCGTCCGCTGAATGGTCGTTTTGATTTTCAGATCCTTTAATTGTTGGGCAGTAAGATGATCAAAGACCTTCTCCAGCAGGCTCTCTCCGGACTGGATAAAATGGTCGTTTAACCGGTTTAAAAAGTTGAACAGACTGGCCTGACAAAACGGCAGTTCGTCCAGACGCGACAGACCCAGTGCTACTTTGGTGAGAAGATTGAACTGCATCTGTTCAAACAACTCTTCAAAAGTCCATCCATGACGGTGTTGTAAAAAAATGGCTGAGACCATCGCATTCACCGGGGCATTGGGGCGACTCCCATTTTCCGAATACAGACCGGCAAAATCCTCCTCCCGAATCCGGGAATAAATAAGTTGATAAAATAAATATTCCTCGGATTCTTTGACCTGTTGCTGCATCTTGGGAGAGAGTTGATGATAAAAGCCAAATAAATCCGGTTGAGTATGAGCTGTATTTTTCTTAAACATAAGAACGATCCAAATGATAAATAGACATGTGCATTTACCCTAATTTAGTCTGTCTCATACTTGGATGCCAAAATTTTGTATCTTTATGAAAATAAAAATCAGTGACTTTTTAGAGCAAACTCAACCATAAAAACTTATCAGCCTAGCCCAACAATTTTTATAAGGCCGATGGTGACAAAATAAGGATCGAGAGATATTTAATGAAAGTTACTTCCGGTATGCTTTCAAAATATGTGTAGCCGCATTCATAATTAATCAGTACCGATTATTATTGAGGATGATGTAATTCCTGCAGGAATATTTTTAGATGCTCCACCACCTCCCGGCTGTGAGTGCCCTGGTTGGTGTGCAAATCAATATAATGGCAATTCGGCAGGGAGCGGACAATTTTATGCAGGTTCTCCGGTTCATGCAGTTTATCCTTTTCGGCTCCAAAAATCAGGGAAGGACATTTTATATAAGAGAGATAGGGCCAGATCTCATAAGTGGAAAGCGCTAATAAAGCCGGTTTAAGCTTGAAGGGATCGGCAGTATCCAACGCCTGGCAGTACTTCGAATACTGAGCATAATCGTGCTCAATATCCAGACGAAAGGTGCGCAGATACCATTTCACCATCGGTTTTATTAGCAGATAAAGCCCGGGATAAAATGGGGTAACCACCCACTTTCCCAGCCGTGGCACCCGGAAATGGGCATTGGGACCCACCAGCACCAGACATAACGGTTTATGTTTCAGAAAACGGGCACAATCCACAATGGCGGTGGCCCCCAGCGAACTGCCGAATAACAAGTATGATTGATCTTCTAAATCAAAATGCTCCACCACCTCCACAATATCTTTACCGATGGATTCCACATCAAAGACTGCCCGGCCCTGAATTTT
>MESS01000007.1:11286-11538 GCA_001771055.1 Caldithrix sp. RBG_13_44_9 | reverse complement strand
CTTTTATCTGTTCAAACTTTTCCAGGTATCCCAGGGTCATGCTGGCCAGCAAGGCAACGCCCTTGGCACCGGCCAGCTGGGGATTTTCCACCTGTTGAATTTTTTTCCCGGTAATATCGGAAATGATCTGGCACCATAATTCGCTCCTGGCGCCCCCGCCAATGATACTTAATGCCTCTACCGGCTGATACAGGTTCTGCAGAGTCTCCAGTGCCCAGCGGATATTGAAAGCCACTCCTTCCAAGACTGCCC
>MESS01000007.1:8762-11261 GCA_001771055.1 Caldithrix sp. RBG_13_44_9 | reverse complement strand
GAGACCCAGATTGAAAAATCCCGCCCGGGCCAGATCATCATTAATGGGACAGCGCTCCCCATACATCCAGGGTAGGAAAAATAAGCCTCTGGCTCCAACCGGACTCTGGTCTGCCCAATCATTCAATTTTTGATAGTTCATGACGTCGGCATCGTCACTCTGGATGGAATTTTCTTTGGAAAAAACTAAATTTTTAAACCATTCCAGACACACCGCCCCGGTCTCCTGATGAGCCATGGCCAGATAATATTTCTGGGGATAGCTGCTGCCAATGCAGCCGGTATAATGAGCCAGATCGATCTTTCTTTTGGAAAAGTGACCGGCCACCCAGTTGCTGGTTCCCAGGGCAATATGCAATTCTCCTTCATTGATGGCTCCAGATCCCAGGGCGGCGGTTGATAAATCTCCCGCTCCGTTGATCACGGCTGTGCCGGGTACCAGACCCATCGCTGCTGCCGCAGATGAGGTCAAATGTCCAACTATCGCCGCACTTTCTTTAACTTCGGAAAGTTTGTCCGGAGTGATACCGGCCAGCCGGCAGAGACCCGGATGCCATTGATTCCGATGCTTACGGGTATCCAGCAGCCACCATACTACCGCCAGATCCACTGAAGTAATACACTGACTGGTCATCCGGAAAAGAATAAAGTCCTTGGCATCCAGGAATTTATAAGTATTCCGGAAAACCTCAGGTTGGTATCGTTGCAGCCAGAGCAACTTCCCGATCTGATCTTTACCAGTGTGACCAGGTGTACCACCGGTGATCTGCAAAAACCGCAGCAGTTTCGTAATATTATAACCCTGGACACGGGGTGGTGTCCAGAGTACTTCCCGGATAATATCAGCCGAACGGCCATCCAGCCAGGTGATATTGGGAGTGAGCGGCTGTCCCTCTTTGTCAATCGCAATCAGGCATTGCATAAGGGAAGAAAAAGTAATACCAACCACATCGGACGGATTTGCCGAAGTTGTGCGCAGAAGGTCGGTGGTATTTTGACAAATTGCCTGCCACAATTCTTCAGGATTGTGTTCAGCAAAACCAGGCTGGGGATAATATAAGGGATAAGATCTTTTACAGGAACCGATGATGTCCCCGGTGATAGTCACCAGCACAGCTTTATCCGCACTGGTACCAATGTCGTGGGCAATGATAAATTTTTTGGTTGTCATAGGCTGATGGCCTTTAATCGCTTAATAAGAGAACATTTAGGTAAGTAAATTTTTAAAGTGAGTGAGAAAAAAATGATTTGAAATTCATTTCGAATCCAATTACGGATTAAATGACAGGATAAAATCAGCATAATGAGAAGATTCATTTTTACAGAAGAATGTGACCTTTGCCAAAAATAGTGAGGAATTAAATGAAAATATATTTACGCTTATAAGACAAATTTTGAAATAAAGTTATCATTTGAATCTGCAATGGGCAATAGTTTTTTGAAGAAATATTCTCGGTCATTTCTCAGATCAGACACAGATGATTTAATCTGTAATTTTTATTAGCTCACTTTCAAATCCGGTTTTGCATCACCTTCATTTTTTGCCATACTGGACAGTCTGATAATAAATTTAATTCCATACCATAGTCAATTAAATTAATATATGGATGGATTGTCGAAGTCGACACTCCGGCTTCGAGAAAGAGCAAACGCTAATGCACCACTGTCTATCAGCTATCTGATTATTTCATTATTATTACTTTTTCTCCCACCATAACCAGATGATTTTGATTGTTTCATTTCAAGAATAGAACTTATCCTGCTAAGTTTTGATAAGTGAGTCGCTGTTTTTTAAAATTGACTACTTTGAGGTATGTAACTTTATCCACTGTAGCAATCAAATAACAGATTATATTACCAGGCATCAATGAATGCTTTTTAAAATTTTTAAGGGAAGAGTACAGGTTATAATTAACATACCAGAACGTTAATATAAATAATAAGTTGTCAAAATTTCTAAAGTAGTATATATAAAGAAATAATATTGAAAAAATCAATAAATTGAAGGAGTAAATACCATGAAATGGTCTTATAAAATTGGAGAATATAAAGGGATACCCGTCAAGATACATGCTACGTTTCTGATCATCATCATTTGGGTGGCAATCAGTCATTGGATGCAGGATCACAATCTTGTGATGACCCTCCAGGGTATTGCTTTTGTTCTGGCATTGTTCGGTTGTGTAGTACTGCATGAATTTGGTCATGCCCTGATGGCTCAGAAATACAATATAAAAACCCGGGATATCACCCTTTTCCCCATAGGTGGTGTGGCACGCCTGGAGCGAATGCCAGATGATCCCCGACAGGAACTATGGGTAGCCCTGGCCGGTCCGGCAGTTAATGTGGTAATTGCAGCAATTATCTTTTTCTGGATGCAGTTTACTCTTTCATTTGAACCAATTTCTAACTTGAGCATGACCTCCGGTTCCTTTTTGGGGCGATTGATGGTAGTAAATGTTTTTCTGGTATTATTCAACATGTTACCGGCTTTCCCAAT
>MESS01000007.1:5136-8732 GCA_001771055.1 Caldithrix sp. RBG_13_44_9 | reverse complement strand
GGCCATGCGGATGGATTATGCCCGGGCAACTCAAATTGCCGCCACCATTGGCCAGGGTATGGCACTGTTATTTGGTTTTTGGGGATTTTTCTCAAATCCGTTTCTGATTTTCATTGCTCTGTTTGTCTGGATTGGTGCCTCTCAGGAATCGCATTTGGCACAGATGAAATCAGTTTTTGATGGGATACCGGTAAAATATGCTATGATCACCAATTTCCAAACTCTCTCGATAAAAGATCAGCTCAGCAAGGCGGTAGAATTCATACTCTCCGGCTCACAGCAGGATTTTCCGGTGGTGGATCAGGACCGGGTGGTTGGAATTTTGACTCGTACTCAATTACTCACTGCCCTGGGAAAATATGGCCAAAACTATCCGGTGACCGAGGTAATGGAAAAAAACTTCCAGATCGGAGACGCTTCAGAAATGCTGCAAACGGCTCTCACTCGATTGCAGAGCTGCAGCTGCCACATTATGCCGATCGTAAAAGAGGACAAACTGCAAGGAATATTGACCAGTGAAAATGTTGGTGAATTTTTAATGATTCAAACGGCACTCAAGAAAGAAGCTCTATTAAAAACAGCCTGAATCAGAAGAGAATAGATAACCTGTATCATCTTGATGATTAGCCGGCGGATAAAACCGGTAATTCAAAATATTGCAGGTTAGCAATATCTTTTTTATTGGGTTTGAAATAACCTCCTCTAAAATGATCAGATACATTCGTATAGCAACCTGATCATAAGCAGTTTTATTAATCTTTTAGAACTGGTCATTTTTTGTTTTTGCAGGTTTCCTTTTTTATCGTCCCTTTTTTTATTTCCTCAATTAAAGTCAGGGTACATTTTCAATTGTAATACATTTTGTATCATTTATAACTTTTTAGTAAATTGACTTTGGTTTAAGTGAGATATGGATGGATAGAAAAATGAATCTTCTTAAAAGCATGACCGGATTTGCTACCGTTCAGAAGACCTATAACGAATCCGAAGTAACCTGTGAAATCCGCTCCCTCAATTCACGTTTTCTGGAAATCAGTTTACGTACGCCCAGGATACTTAACGACCTGGAATCTCCCATCAAGGAAATCATTCGGCAGAAAATTACCCGAGGAAAAATCACGTACAGCTTGAACTTCTCTTCTCTGAGCAACGAAGTACAAAGTCTGAAAATTCAGGCAGACTCCATTAAGGCTTACAAAAAATTATTGGAACAGATGAAAAAGGAGGCAGGAATACGCACTCCCATCCAACTGGACCATTTACTCTTCTTTAAAGATATTATTTCACTGGAAGAATCATCCCAGGTGGATGAAGCCTTATCCAGATTTGTTTTTGAATTGACCGAAGAGACACTGGAGGGATTAAATAAAATGCGATACCAGGAAGGTCAATTTCTGCACAAAGATTTGAAAGACCGGATTAACGTTATCAACCGATTGACTGCAGAGATCAGCAATTTTGCCAAGTCCAATCCAAAAGCAGAGTTTGAGAAATTATACCAGCGCCTAATTTCGCTGATTGATCAGGATAAAGTAGATAAAAACCGGCTAGAACTGGAATTGGCCTTGATTGCCGATCGGGTAGACATTACAGAGGAGGTTGTTCGTTTAAAAAGCCATATTCAGTTGTTCCAGGAGGACATAAAAACCGGATCGCCGGTAGGTAAAAAACTTAATTTCATATTACAGGAAATGAATCGCGAGACCAACACCATGTCCAATAAATCAACCATGGTGGAAATTGCCCACCGGGTAGTACAATTGAAGGAAGAAATTGAAAAAGTGCGGGAGCAGGTACAGAATATCGAATAAATCTTCACCTTTCATTTTTGGTTAATAAAAGTCTACGATGGGTCAGCAAAAATCCATATCTTTACTGGTAGTCCTCTCCTCTCCCTCAGGCGGTGGAAAAACCACCATTTGTAAAGCTCTGGTTTCCCGCCATCCTGATTTTAAAAAATCCCTAACGGCTTCCACCCGTAAACCCAGGACAGGTGAGGTGAATGGGGTCGATTACCTTTTTTTCTCCGAACCAGAGTTCTTCAAGAGGGTAAGGAACCAGGAATTTTTAGAATATGAAAATATACATGGCTATTATTATGGAACACCAAAGGCTGAAGTGGAAAAATTGCTGAACGAGGGATTTTCGGTCTTGTTTGACATTGATGTAAATGGCGCATTAAGTATAAAAAAAATCTTTCCTCGGGCAATCCTTATTTTCATCAGGCCCCCTTCCCTGGAAGAATTAAAAAAACGGCTGCTCAATCGGAAAACCGATGATACGGAGGAAATTTCAAAGAGATTGAAACGATTACCTGAAGAATTTGCCAAAGCCGATCAATTTGATTATGACATCATCAATGACAGTTTAGAAGAAACCATTGAGAAAATTTATCAAATCATTTCCAAACATCAACAACAGGAAATTCATGCTACCCACCAATCAACTCAAAAATAAACGGATTTTAGTGGGGGTTACCGGAGGGATTGCGGCCTACAAAAGTTGTGAATTGGTAAGATATCTGGTAACCCAGGGAGCAGAGGTCCAGGTAATTATGACCAGGGCCGCGGAAAAATTTATCACTCCCCTCACCCTGGAAACTCTATCACAAAATCCGGTAAGCCTGGATATGTTTCCGGAAAAAGAGTTTACCGGTACCCATCATGTGCATCTAGCGGATTGGACGGAGGCGGCAATCATTGCCCCGGCTTCCTACAATTTTATTGGAAAACTCTACGCCGGTATCGCTGATGATCTGGTTACCACCATCGTTGCAGCTGTGCATTGCCCGATGGTGATAGCTCCGGCCATGAATGTCCATATGTGGAACCATCCCATCTTACAGCGGAACTTACAGGAGCTGGAAAAATTGGGTTATCTAATCTGTCCGCCAGAAGAAGGTTTTTTAGCCGAAGGATACAGCGGAAAGGGAAGGCTGGCTCCACTGGAACATCTGGTGCAATATCTGTATAAGGCGATCCACCCTGAACCAAAAAGTTTGCAGGGAAAAACGGTGCTGGTCACCGCCGGTAGAACCGAGGAACCGATTGATGCGGTTCGATTTCTAAGTAATAGATCCTCCGGAAAGATGGGCTTTGCCCTGGCCTGGGAAGCTTTTGCCCGTGGGGCACAGGTGACGCTGATTCACGGGCCGGTTCACTTGCCCATGCCGGTTGATATTGAGACTGTTCGGGTAAACACTGCTGGTGAAATGTACGAAGCAGTGCAAAAGAAAATCAACCAGACTGATATCTATATCAGCGCCGCTGCCATTGCCGATTATACTCCAGAAAAACAACTGGATTATAAGCTGAAGAAGAATACTCAGGGAACTACCTTGCAGCTTAAGGATACCGTTGACATATTAAAAAAAGTTGGTGAGAAACACCGTAAGAACCAGAAATTGGTCGGATTTGCTCTTGAAACTGATAAGCCTGAAAAATATGCTAAACAAAAACTGGCAGAGAAGAATCTTGACCTGATTGTCCTGAATAATCCCAAAGAAAACGGAGCAGGTTTCGATACTGAGACCAACATCGTCACCGTTTTTCATAAAAATGGTAATAGTGAAAAAATTTCGCAAATGCCTAAACTAG
>MESS01000007.1:2755-5120 GCA_001771055.1 Caldithrix sp. RBG_13_44_9 | reverse complement strand
TTTTCAATTTATGGAAAAACAGCGCTAAGCTTCCCAACCGCAGCGGCTGTAAATAATGCTTTACGTTTCCACTTATTGGTCATAAATTCGACTTGACATTACTATTGAAAGTATTTGATCTTTGATGGATGAAAAATTTAGAAAGATTTCAGATTTTCTGAGGGAATATCTGGACATTTATGGGGATACTATCTTTGTGAATGAAAAAAGAATAAAGCAAAATACTTCTCAATTCTCACCGACGATTGCTGAAGAAAGCAAGTCAGCTGAAGCTTCAACCGCGGTTGAAAGAGTTTTTCGAGCTGAGGATAAACCAGATACTGCCTTGTGGAAATTCATGCATCAGATCAAGGACTGTACCAAATGTCCGTTGGGGCAAACCCGGAACAAATTTGTTTTCGGTGACGGATATGAAAAAGCCGATATTTTGTTCATCGGAGAGGCACCGGGAGCAGACGAGGACCGCACCGGTATACCATTTGTCGGCCGGGCTGGTCAATTATTGAACAAATTACTGGCACACATCAAGGTTGACCGGAAGGATGTCTTTATTGCCAATATTCTGAAATGCCGTCCTCCCAATAACCGGGATCCGCTGCCCTCTGAAGTGAAGGAGTGTTTACCTTATCTGCACAAACAAATAGAGCTGATCCAGCCAAAGGTAATTGTCTCG
The DNA here is from genome assembly GCA_001771055.1 of Caldithrix sp. RBG_13_44_9. Lineage (GTDB taxonomy): Bacteria > Calditrichota > Calditrichia > RBG-13-44-9 > RBG-13-44-9 > RQOF01. The sequence continues at coordinate 4,447 of MESS01000007.1, read as the reverse complement.
CTGGGAAGAATTGCCGCTCAGAACCTCTTGAACACGACCGATGCGCTGAAACAGATGCGTGAACGATTGTGGCAGTATCAGGGAGTGACCATGATCGTCACCTATCATCCGGCTGCAATTCTGCGGAATATGGGTCTGCTCAATTCCGCCATTGAGGATTTCAAATTTATTTATAAAACATTTCTCGAAATCAGTCAACACCAAAAATGAGTTAGAAGGTATTAAGTATGGCCCGAAGTAAACGTAAAAATGATTTGATTTTATCAGAAGATTTACTGGACAAGGGAATGCGGGTACCACCGCAGGCTTTAGAGGTAGAAAAATCAGTGGTGGGGGCCATGCTGCTGGATAAGGAAGCAGTGGGGGTAGCCCTTGAAAATATTGATGAAACTATTTTTTACCGCGAAGCCCACCGCAAGATTTTCCTGGCCATGGTAGCGTTGTATGAAAAGAATGAACCAATTGATGTAATTACTTTATCGGATGAGTTAAAGAAGCGAAATGAGTTAGATGATATAGGTGGCACCTATTATTTAACAGAGTTGGCCTCTATGGTGCCCTCGGCGGCTAACATTGAATACCACCTGAATATCATCCGGGAGAAAGCCATCCTGCGGCAGTTGATTGTGGTCTGCAGTTCCATCATCAAATCAGCCTATGAAGAATCGGAGGATGCAGAAAAGATCTTGGATATTGCCGAAGGGGAAGTGTTGGGGATCTCCCAGGCCACCCGGCAAAAAAGCTATGAATGGGTGAAACCGCTGATCATGGATTCCATTAAGGAGCTGGAGCGTCTGCATCAGACTTCCCGGGAAGGGATCATCGGAGTGCCCTCCGGATATCGCGACCTGGATAATCTTTTAGCTGGTTTTCAAAAATCCGATTTTATTGTACTGGCTGGCCGTCCTTCCATGGGCAAAACGGCGTTTGCCTTAAATCTGGCGCGCAATGCTGCAGTGGATCATAATGTGCCGGTAGGATTTTTCAGTCTGGAAATGAGTAATCAGCAATTAGTACAGCGATTGCTATGCGCCGAGGCGGAAGTGGATGCCCAGCGATTGCGCACCGGCCGCTTGAAAGAATCGGAGTGGCCCAAATTATCCCGGCGCATTGGTCGGTTAGTAGAGGCCCCGATCTATATTGATGATACTCCGGCATTGGATATCATGAAGCTGCGGGCCAGGGCCCGGCGGATGGCCGCAGAAAAAAAAATAGGAATGGTGGTGGTGGATTACATGCAGCTGATGGATGCACCCAGAGGAATAGAAAGCCGGCAGCAGGAAATTTCCTATATTTCACGGTCTCTAAAAACGCTGGCCAAGGAACTCAAGATACCAGTAATTGCCTTATCCCAATTATCTCGGGCAGTGGAAATGCGGGAGTGGAAGCGTCCCACCCTGTCGGATCTTAGGGAATCCGGGGCTATTGAGCAGGATGCAGACGTGGTAATGTTTGTATACCGGCCGGAGCTTTATAACATTCCCAATTTTGATGACCAGGATAAAACGCCCACTGAGAATATCGTGGAACTGATCGTGGGGAAACATCGCAACGGTCCCACCGGCTCCACCAAGCTGGTATTCATGAAGAATTTTGGAAAATTTGCAGACCGGGCGCGGATGGAACTGGAGACCATGCCGCAGGAAGCGGGATTCTAAAAGATTGATAACCTCAACTCTGGATCGAAGACAT
>MESS01000007.1:0-2695 GCA_001771055.1 Caldithrix sp. RBG_13_44_9 | reverse complement strand
TTTTTTTTGCTCCTAAAAAATTGACTTTTTTCAAACTGAATGAGTCAAACAAATTTAATTAGCGAGGTAATTTTATGAAAAAACTTATCTCCATTCCGACCATGCTGATGCTCTTTACCATCACCTGCATTTTTGCTCAAGGTCCAGACCGTTCAAAATGGCCCGCGGAATATGTGCATCCTGACCTGCCCATGTATAAAGCAGGTAAATTTAAGGGTTGGAATCACTGGGATAAAAGCAATGAATACAGCATTTTTATGCTCATTGAAGAAACCAAACAGACGGATCTGGATCAATACATTATTCAACTGAAAGCAGCCGGTTTTGAAACCCAGAATGGCACCACCTACCACAAAGACCTGTTCGATGTTGAGTTGCAGTTCAATACTCCTACTATTCTTCAAATATCCTCGCATAAAATCACTAAGCTGGAATGGCCAAAAAAATTGCTAGAAGGTGTCCCTGAACAGAAGAATGGTACTCTCACTCAGTTTATTGAACCCAGCGAAGAGATGCCAGGTTATATTCACTTGTATTACATCAATCTGTCGCAGAAAGACCTTGGAATCTGGTTGCAGGAGCTGAAAAAGGCCGGATTTAACATTGAAGGGAATAACGCCTCAAAAAGCAACATGAGTCTGTCAGGTAAAACCTACCAGTCACTTGACATTCAAGTTGAGGATAACGGTACCAATGAATGGATGATCGATTTTAATTATTCCGATGAATGATATATTGTATTTTTTGCTGTTAAGGTAACAATTGCTTACCTGTTGGCAGAAATTTAGTAACATAGTGGGGAATTTTACTTATCACTTATGGGGGAAGGTTCAATTCCATTTGACAAAGGGTTAATAGACCAATCTAAACTCTGTAAAGGATCTATTGATAAAAACCTGCCTAATCCTGGGTAATAGTATCTCGCTCTAAAATACATCAATCCCGTTCCCTGATCCCGCTTCTGCCCGGTATAATCATACCTGGTATCTTCAGGTGAGCCGGTCTGACTGGCAATCTCCCCAAAAGGATAGTAATTGGCACTCCAGCCGGAACTGGTCATGGTCCGGGCGGAACCTGGAGCTTGTCCCGCTTTTGCGGGATGATCATTCAGATAATAGTCTATGGTTTTATCGGAAGCTATTCTGGCCAGACACTTATTATTCCCATAGACATATTCAGCCATCACATTTCCAAATAAATGATTTTGAAATTACAAATCTCTTTACTTCACATTAATATGAAAATTTTTATCAAAGAAGTTTTAAAACAATATTTGCAAAAAATATGATTTAAAACCAAAATAATCTTTCAGCTCACCTCGTGATCATAATATTTAAGTTGAAATATGAAGTCCAAGGGAGTATAAATATATTTTTCGTTTTTCGATTTATATAAAGGAATATTACTCAATATGTAGCCTATCCAACCATTTGAATACTCCAACATTCCCCATAAGGTAAGTAAAACGTAAAATTCTCGTAAAATTATCCTGAAAATCGATGGTGTTTTTTTCTTGAAATCATATAATCTGATCTTTATAAATAAATCTCCAAGCGTACTATTTTTGGTAAACAGAACACATGTCAGATTTGTAATAAAATAACCTAATAACAGAAAATATTTGATTGGTATAATTTTAGAAAAATTCTGAGCTTTCAAAGAAAGTTCAGAAATATTTACAAGGTAATAACTTAAACCGAATAACAAGCATGGTAAAATTAGGTCGATCAATCTGGCAAATATCCGTTTAAGGAATATCCAATCCATTTATTCTCCTAAATTTTATCAGTGATGTTTTGGAATATTATTTTGCACTACTATGGATTTCTATTATTTCTGATCATTAGTTTTATTATTTGAATTCGTACAATTATTATTATTTTCTTTTTCAGCTTCATCCTCAATTTCATTGTTCGCTTCAATTAATTCCATTAAATCATTGGCGGTACCATTTGCTACAAGAGTAGTTCTAAGAAAATTGTAAAAAGTATCATTAAATACTATTTTTTTTGCACCTCCAGTGAGGCTTATCAGATCTTTAATTAATTGTAAGGCTTTTTGTGTTTTTTCATCTGCTCCAAATTTCTCCGATACTATCTCAATTATGGTTTTGTATTCGTCTGCCTTAAGTCCCTCAGGTGTTTCAATTGCTACTTTAAAATCAAGTATTCCGTGACCTACTTCCGTTCCACCATAGGAGAATAAAGCACTACCTCCCAATACACCTAAACTTGCTGCACCTAAGGTAACAGGCTCGGTAGTTAAAGATCCAATGATTGTCAAAATACCACCTACCGATTCAGTGATTCCCAATCCTGATCTGCTAACTGCTTTTGTAGCAGCCCACCAATCAGTCAAACCATCTGGATCAAATTTATTTATTGGATTATTGCTACAAAATGAATAATGGGATAATGATAAATCACTCTCCGCTGATGGATCCATACTCATCCACCTCCCAATCCCCGGATCATAATACCTCGCTCCAAAGTACATCAGACCAGTTTCCCGGTCCCGCTCCTGACCGGTATAATCAAATCTGGTGTCTTCCGGTGAGCCGGTCTGACTGGCAATCTCCCCAAAAGGATAGTAATTGGCACTCCAGCCAGAACTCACCATAGTTCGGGCGGAACCTAAGTGGTCATTCAGATAATAATCTATAGTTTTGTCGGAATTGATCTTGGCCAGGCGCTGG
>MESS01000006.1:6912-7394 GCA_001771055.1 Caldithrix sp. RBG_13_44_9 | reverse complement strand
ATTACCCTCTTTTAATGTTATTTTTCTAGGTTTTAACTGTCAGCAAAAACCATTTTCTGATAAAAATGTGCGTCAGGCAGTCCTGGAAGCTATTGATGTTCCCGACCTGGTAAATAATATATATCGGGGGAAGTCACTTCCAGCCGAAGGACCGATTCCTCCGATATTATTCAATAACCGGAATATCCGGCAGTCTGAGTTCAACCTACAACAAGCAAAAAAACTTCTTACTGAGGCCGGTTATCCCAATGGATTTTCAGTCAAGTTTTTTTATCTGGATCGTTTAAGACCCAGAAGAACTCTTCTTGAAGCAATTGAGGTCGGCTTGCAGAAATTAAATATAAAGTTAGAAATGATTCCCTTCTATTCCTGGACTGATTTAAATGCCGCCTGCCGAAGTGATTCTGCTCAGTTGGTCTGGAATAGTTGGGAGGCGGATGTGCTGGGAGATCCAGAGAATTTCTTGTATTCCTTATTCTATT
>MESS01000006.1:6682-6824 GCA_001771055.1 Caldithrix sp. RBG_13_44_9 | reverse complement strand
CGGGAATGAAACGCAAGATCGCTTTAAAACTACAGGGACAGTTTTTTATCTATTTTACCGGGATGGTTTTAATGGTAGTTCTTTTTGTCTCGATCGCCATCTTTTACTTTCAAAAGCAGTTGCTGCTAAAACAGGTCGAAGA
>MESS01000006.1:4812-6660 GCA_001771055.1 Caldithrix sp. RBG_13_44_9 | reverse complement strand
ACCCTGGCTTATACCAGTCTCAACGCTATTCTGCAGGATAATTATCTGGTTCTGCAGAGTTTAATTGACAGTATGATCGATGAACCGGATATCATTTCTATAGCTATTCTTGATACCAGCGGGCGGGTCATCGCTTCCAGTGCTCCGGAGGAACGCGGGGAGTTGCTGAGTGATCACTTAACTCTTAATGCTTTATCGGCCGGGGAAATTATTTTACAGAAGGAATTCTCTACTCCCGGCCGTGAGGTCTGGGATACCGCTGTTCCCATCTTTCAACTGAACCAGAGAATAGCAACGGCCAGGATGAGTTACTCCCTGGAAGATCCTTTTACCGGACTGATCCGTTCCATCCTTGTTATCGGTGTGGTAACGGTCGCTTTAAGCCTGGTCTTGGCCTATCGCTTTTCGCGTTCCATCTCCCGGCCGATAAGGGAGACTGTTCAACTGGCGGCAGAATATGGCCGGGGAAATTTAGAAGCCTCCATCCAGATGGACCGGCAGGATGAAATCGGAGAACTGGTCAATTCCCTAAATAAGTTGTCAACTGAACTCAAAACTCTGATCGAGGAAAAAATTGCCAATGAGAATCTGGTCATGATGGGTGAGTTTGCTTCTTATATTATTCATGATTTGAAAAATCCGCTCAGCGGTATTCATCTGCTGGCGGATGGCTTATACCGCAAGATCCCGGATGAAAGTCCGCATAAAAAATATTCCACTGAGATTCTTTTGGCTGCCCAGAAATTACACGATTTTGTGGAACGTACCCTGGATCTCTCCCGCTGGAATAAACCCAACCTGAAACCCTTGCAGGTGAACGAGGTAGTCAGGCAGGTTATTAATGAAATAGCTATGACACTGATCTCGGTAAATCTTAGCCTGGACCAGCAAATGCCAGTGATTCGGGCCGATGTTCAACTGCTGCTTATGGCTGTTCGCAACCTGTTCATTAATGCGGTAGAGTCCATCAGCGGTCCGGGTGAGATCACGGTCACCACCCGCTGGGAGAATCAGCAAGTCATGATCGAGATCAGTGATTCGGGTAGCGGTATACCGGCCGATCGTCTGAAAACCATCTTTCGTCCCTTTTTCTCCATGAAAAAACAGGGGCATGGTCTGGGATTGGCGATGGTGCGTAAGGTAATGATTCTGCACCAGGGTAAGGTGCAAGTGAAGAGTACCGTGGGAATCGGTTCGACCTTTACCCTTAGTTTCCCGGGTGATCTGTAATAGGACAACCAAATTTTAATTGCTGAAAAAATTGCGGCGAGGATAAAATAAAATGGTGCGCATTCTAATTGTTGATGATGAAACGTCCATGCTGCATGGAATCGAATTCCATCTGCAGGAGAATCGTGATTATAAAATTTTTACTGCCAGTGACCGGAAAACCGCCCTGGAAATTCTGGAAAGTAATGAAATAGATCTGGTGGTTTCGGATTTGATGCTGCCGGAGATCGATGACGGCCTCACCATCATGCGGGCAGCCAGGCAGCAGTGGTATCAGCCCAGTGTGCTGGCCATGACCGCCTTTGAGTCGGTGGAAAATGCCGTGAGTGCCATGAAAGCCGGAGCAGATGATTTCATCCCCAAAGGATTTGGACTGGATGAAATGTCCCTGCGCATTCAAAATATGCTGCAGAAGAAAAAACAGGTGGATCAGTTATCCATTGAAAATCAGATATTACGGGAAACCATTCAAAAGCAGTTCAGTGATTTCCAAATCATCGGGCAGTCTATGCAGATGGGAGAACTGATGAAAAAAGTGCAGAAAGTAGCAGTTGATGCCCGTTCTACCTGTCTGATTCAGGGAGAGAGTGGTACCGGCAAGGATCTGATTGCCAGGAC
>MESS01000006.1:520-4687 GCA_001771055.1 Caldithrix sp. RBG_13_44_9 | reverse complement strand
CTACCAAACAGGGAAAATTTGAGCAGGCCCGCGGCGGTATTATATTCCTGGACGAAATAGCTGAACTTCCCCTGCATTTGCAGGTGCGGCTGCTGCGGGTGCTGGAAGAACGGAGTTTCTACCGGATCGGAGGTAAAAATCCCATTGAAGTGGACCTGATGGTTCTGGCTGCTACCAATAATGATCTCAAGAGTCTGATAGAGAAGGGTGGTTTCCGCGAAGATCTTTATTTCCGGTTGAATGTGATTAATATTATTGTGCCTCCTCTGCGTGAGAGACCCGAAGATATCCGGCAGATTGCCCAATTCTTTCTGGATAAATTCAACCGCCAGCGCAATAGGAAGCTGAAATTTTCTGAAAATGCCCTGCGTCAACTGGAATCATATCCTTTTCCGGGAAATGTACGGGAACTGCGCAATATCATTGAAGATGCCTTTGTTCTAACTGAAGGTGCATTGATTCAACCGGAAAATCTTTCATTTCGCAAAACCTTACGGTCTGCCAACCATGAGCAAGGAAACTATACTCTGGAATTATCAGATAATTTTCATCGTCTTACCCATCAGGAAGCAATTGAAGTCTTCGAAAAGAAGTATTTTCTGCAATTACTGCAGGAATATTACTGGAATATCCAGGAAGTTGCCCGAAAATCGGGTATGACCAGGGAATGGTTAAGTAAAAAGATCAAGAAACTTGGTATCAAGACAATGTGAATTATAATTCACATTTCGTGATTTTTACTCTGGCTTTCTCACCTTCCTATCCCTTCATTTATTGAATAATTTTTTAAATAAAATCAAACCACAATTCCTGAATTTACAATAGATTATCCAATCATTTTCTCTGCTCTTTTTTTTCCTGGTATGACGATTGCTTTAGAATTCATAGACCTAGCTAGAAGGAGGCATGAAATGGCATTAATTCTGGTAGTTGAGGACGAGAGGTCCATCCGCCAAGCATTATCCTTTGAATTATTAGATGAAGGGTACACCGTTCATTGCGCCTCGGGAATCCAGGAAGCGGTGAGCGCCTTGAAGGCCTTTCAGTACGATCTGATTATTTCTGATATTTTTATGGACGATGGTCAAGGGACTCAATTGATGGAATTTACCAGGAAAATGAATAAGATGATTCCTTTCATCATCATCTCAGCATATCCGGATTCCGATCTGGCAGTGCGGGTAAAAGATCTATTGAAAGACCGGTTTTTCACGAAACCCTTTTATGCGGCAGCCCTCACCGCCAAGGCCGGTGAAATTTTAAGAACTAAAATGAACCCTGCCGAGTCATGGACCGAGACGGTTTCATGTCCCTAGGAAAACGAAATCAGCCCGGAGGGATAAAGTCATTGAGGGGATGAATTTATTGCAGAAAAACCTGGGAGGGCTTTTTGATTTCCAGACGCCTGGAGGTGGTGGAAGGATCCACCATCGTCCAGGCACTGGACTAAAGCGGTTTAATCCCTGTCAGCAATGAGGTTTATTTGCTTAAGCGGCCAGATAACCCGGTGATCTGACGGATCATTTGAAAGATAGGATGTAAAATACTTGTGATTCATTTGCTAACAAAGTGGGTGAAGATTGGCATCTGAGAAAGGTTCGGTACAAAATTATCTGGATATCGCCGCAGTGATCCTGCTGGTACTGAAGCCTGACGGAACCGTGAGCCTGATCAATAAGAAAGGATGTCAAATTCTGGGATATTCCGAAGCAGAGATCGTGGGAAAAAACTGGTTCAATCTTTTTCTTCCCCTGACCATCCGGGAAAGGGTAATGGCCGCTTTCCAGAAAATTCTTAACGGAGAGATAGATCTTTCCGGCACTTTTGAAAATCCGGTCCTTACCAGGGACGGGAGTGAAAGAATTATTGCCTGGAATAATGCCCTGATCCATGATCCTAAGGGATTGGTTACTGGTACAGTCAGTTCCGGCCAGGACATTACCGAGCGCAAGCATGCTGAGGAAGAGCTGCGCCGATCAGAGGAAAAATACCGCAGCTTTGTAGAGGATGATCTCACCGGGGATTATATTTCATCTCCCGATGGCCGTATCCTGTTTTGCAATCCAGCTTTTCTGCAGATATTCGGATTTGAGTCTCTTGAGCAGGCCCAGAATTTCAATGTACTTTCCCTCTACCCCAGTGCAGAAAAGCGCCAGCAGTTACTGGCAGAGTTGATGGCTAAAAAGAAATTAGAGAAATATGAAATGGAACTGCGCCGGCTGGATGGTACCCCGCTGCACGTGGTAGCCAATATCATTGGTAGATTTAATGAGCAGGGGAAGTTGAGCGAAATGAAGGGCTATCTTTATGATATCACCCAGCATAAACGCATGGAGGAACAATTCTGGCAGGCTCAGAAGATGGAGGCGGTAGGGCGGCTGGCTGGCGGAGTGGCGCATGACTTCAACAATCTGCTGTCAGTCATTAACGGTTACAGTGATCTGGCCATTCACCGTCTGTCGCCTGACGATGCTCTTCACAAAGATCTGTCCCTGATCCTGCAGGCTGGAAAGAAAGCTGAAGCGCTTACCCGGCAACTGTTAGCCTTCAGCCGTCGGCAGGTGATGCAACCCCGGACGTTAAATCTCAACAGCCTGATTGAAGAGTTGGAAAAAATATTACGGAGGCTAATCGGGGAAGATATTGAGCTGGTGATAAAAAAGTCATTCCGGCTGGGGGCAGTGAAGGCCGATCCTACTCAGATTGAACAGGTGCTGATGAATCTGGCGGTGAATTCCCGCGATGCCATGCCCAAAGGGGGATCGTTGCTAATAGAGACCCGCAATGTGAATTTATCCAACGGGATGGTGCATGAGCGAGTAACCATGGAGCCGGGAGCGTATGTCTTGCTGGTGGTGAGTGATACCGGAGTGGGGATGGACGCAGGCACCCGGGCCAATATTTTTGAGCCGTTTTTTACTACCAAGGAGAAAGGGAAGGGGACCGGATTGGGATTGTCGACCGTATATGGAATTATAAAACAAAGCGGCGGTTATATCTGGGTGTACAGTGAACCAGGCAAGGGCACCACCTTCAAGATTTATTTGCCGCAGGTGAAGGAAGAAGAGGAAGAAGAGACGACTGCCGAGGCACCCCCGGAGACTTTACGGGGAAACGAAACCATTCTGTTGGTGGAGGATGATCCGGATGTACGGGAGGTAGCGGAAGTGATCCTTTCCCAATATGGTTACCAGGTGATCAAAGCCGGGAATGGGGCGGAGGCCCTGCAGTTGGTTAAAAAGAACGACCATGATACTCAGTTAATGATCACTGATGTAGTGATGCCGGGGATGAGCGGACGGGAACTGGCGGAACAGGTGGCCAGACTACAAAAGAATATAAAAGTGCTCTATATTTCCGGTTACACCGATGATGCCATCGTGCAACGCGGAATGCTCAAATCCGGGATTATGTATCTTCCCAAACCATTTAATATCGAGGATTTAGTAACCAAAGTAAGACAGGTGCTGGACACCTGAGGAGATGACAAAATACAAAATACAAAAGAGAGCTTACAAACTATAAACTATAAACTATTAACTATCAATTGTCTTACCAATGTTGATTAATAAAAAACCATCGAAAAATCTGACCAAAGAGCAAAGGGCTGATCTCCTGCGCAGCCGGGTAGGAGAGAGATGTATCTATTTTGCGGATGTTAATATCCTGCATGGTCTGGTTAAGGATTGCTGGGAAGATAAACCGGGGATTACCCTGGCGCTGGAAATTTTGCCGGCAGCCGGATTAGAGCATCCTCCGCAGCGTCTAACCCTGTCCTGCGGGTGGGACGATTTTTCGGTCACTGCAAACCATCTTCATGCCTATCAGCCTGGTTGGCATCTTTTTTTTCACCCTGAACTGATTGACAAAGTTTTGGGTACAGCTGCTGATAATGCTACCAACCCAAATCCCAATGAACGCTTCGTCAATGTGATGGACGCCATTCTGGTCTCGCTGGAAACACTGGGTGATGACTAATTGGAAAACCGTTGGTAGCACTTATCAGATCAACTCATATTTGTCAATGAAAAAAAATTAGTAATTTTTGTCTCAGGAAATATGTCCTGTTTTAATGAATTATTTATTCTTCAGAATGGGGCGGGCAAGTGAAAAAAGCACTGGTGTTAAGCGGGGGATCCATCAAGGGGGCGTTTCAGGCCGGGGTTT
>MESS01000006.1:209-448 GCA_001771055.1 Caldithrix sp. RBG_13_44_9 | reverse complement strand
GGGCGTTTTTGGCGGAGCGGGCCGGCCGGGCGGCCGCCGCCGGGGTGAAGCCAAACTGGCTGGAAATTGGCAATCAGCTGCAGGACTTCTGGCTGCAGCAGGTTAATTCCTTTAGTAAAATCGGGAGAAAAAGAGGAATTTTCTCACTGCTGGTTTCCCTGATCTCCAAGAATTTCCGCAGTTTTCTGGATATGTCCCCGCTGGATGAATTACTGAAACAGGAAATCAAGCTTGAGAAT
>MESS01000006.1:0-147 GCA_001771055.1 Caldithrix sp. RBG_13_44_9 | reverse complement strand
CTATGCGACAGTAGATAGCCACCGCCAGACAATGCATGATTACATCATGGCCAGCACGGCCATTCCGCTGGTGATGCCGCTGCGCTTCATTCAGAAAGAGCCCTATGTGGATGGCGGCATCCGGGAGGTGGCGCCGTTGAGCCAGGC
>MESS01000005.1:29988-30115 GCA_001771055.1 Caldithrix sp. RBG_13_44_9 | reverse complement strand
ACTGACCTGGAGAGTGCTCAATCATCAGTATTAATAATTGAAATGAATGATTCTAAAAAATTTGAAACAGATTTAAAAGAATAATAAAAATAGTGATTGGGGTGACAAATCGAATAATAAAACCCCA
>MESS01000005.1:25115-29749 GCA_001771055.1 Caldithrix sp. RBG_13_44_9 | reverse complement strand
CGCCCACCAGCCAGACCGCAATTTTCCGGGCGGTGCCTTTTTCATCCACCAGGAAAGCCGTAGGAACTTCCAATAACGAAATTGTGGAGGTCAGAGCTGCAACCGAAAGCAGTATAAAGAAGATCATTCCAATGATAATCCCAAAGGGCATATTCTCAAAAATTGCCGGGAATATATTAAAAACCAGGCCGGGTCCGGAAGCCGGATCCTGCTTCATGGCGAAAAGGGCTGGAAACACTACCAATCCTGCCATGAAGGCAGCCAGGGTATCTGCCATGGCCACATAAAAGCCAGAGGTGATGAGATTATCCTTTTTGGAAAGATAGCTTCCATAAGTAACCATTAATCCCATTCCTAGACTTAAAGAAAAGAAAGCCTGTCCCAGGGCGGCCAGGAATACTTTGCCATTAATTTTACTGAAATCCGGTTTTAAATAAAATTCTAAACCTTTCCCCGATCCCGGTAACCAATTGGCATAGATGATCAGGACCAGAAGCAGAATAAAGAGGAGGGGCATTAAAATCATGGACCACTTTTCAATCCCGCCCTGAACACCACCATAGACGATCAGAATGGTCATGATCATGAAAATTGCGAAGAGGATAATTTCCAGCCAGGGATTGGCCACAAATTCCCCGAAACTTATTTGATTGGGAACCACCATCTTAAAGATATAGCCAAAAGTCCAGCCGGCAATTACTGCATAGTAAGAGAGAATGAACAGGCCGGTGATGATGCCCAGCCCCCCCACCCAGATCCAGGCACTGCGCGGTTTCAAGGAAGAAATGGCCCCCACCGGATTTTTTTGCAGTGCCCTTCCCAGTGCAAATTCAGCATACATATAGGGCAGGCCGATGAGTAAGACACAGAGCAAGTAGACAAATACAAAGGCTGCTCCGCCATTCATCCCCGTTACATAGGGAAAGCGCCAGATATTACCCAGTCCAATCGCTGATCCGGCTGCGGCAAAAATAAAGCCCAGTTTGGAACTCCACTGGTCCCGTTCGTTGCCACTCGCTGACATATTTTCTCCTTTTAACTTCTAATCTGATTATCCGCTCAAACGGGAAGGTTTTCATTTATCATGGATAGATATTTCATTGGAAAGTTCATCTTTATCATCAGCCAGGTAGGGAAAATGGGATTCTAATTTCTCCCCGATCATGGTTATCCCTTCGCATACTCCATCGCAGAATTTATCTTCTTTAAACAGTTGGCTCATCCTGCCGGCTACATCATTCCAGAAGTTTTCCGGAACAGCCTCATTGATACCCTGGTCTCCCAGGATGACAAACTCCTGATTGGAGGTTGCCAGATAAATGAGGACACCATTTTTCAAAGCGGTTCTACCCATTCCCAGTTTTTTAAACACCGCCACCGCTCTGTCAAAAACCGGTTTTCGGCTCCGCTTCTCCAAATGCAAACGAATTTCGCCCGAGGTTTGCTTTTCAGCAGCTTTGATAGCCGCAATGATGTTCTGCTTTTCAGCACCGGAGAAAAATTTATGGGGATTTTTTGATCTTTTTTGTTCCATGGGTTTTTTCAATTAAATCTAAAATACTCAGACAATTTCTATTCCATTAATCTACCATCGGCCAGTAGCTCCGCCTCCCCCAAAACTTCCCCCGCCGCCGCGGAATCCTCCAAACCCGCCGCCACTTCGAGGACTGCCGCCAAACCCTCCTCCGAATCCACCAAAAAAGGGACCGCTGTTCCTCCAGCCACCTGAACTTCCGCCTGAATATTTTTTCCAGCGGGAAAAGAAGATGAGAAGAATTACGATGACAATCAGAGGCATCCAGTTATATCTTCCCTCTGACTGATCCCCGGGAACTCCCTGATACTTTCCGGCTGCCGCTTCAATCAAGGCCTGCAATCCCTGGTAGATCCCCTGGTAATAGTCTCCTTTTTTAAAATAAGGGGGAATTAATGATTGAGCTATTTGAAATGCTATGGCATCCGGGATAACATCTTCCAATCCATAACCTACCTCGATCCGAATAGCCCTTTCATCCCTGAAAATGGCCATTAAGACTCCATTATCCCGTTCTTTCTTCCCTGCCCGCCACTTCTCTGCAAGCCGGATGGCAAATTCCTCCACGGCATATCCCTGGGCATCAGGAAATATTGCCACCAAAAATTGATTGGAGGTTGTGTCCTCATAAACTCGCAGCATTTTATTCAGGCTGCCAATCTCCTGCTTACTTAACCACCCGACATAATCATTCACATATTGGCCGGTTTGATCTGGTAATTTCTGAGCCGGGAGTCCGGAAATAAACAGGAACACAATGATGGTAACACCGAGAATGAATCCGGAATAAATTGAGAGTCTAAAGGGAATCACCGGTAGACTGAAATTAGCTTGTTTAATTATATTGAATTTCATTGGCAATGGTACAAATTTATTCTTCGCCTGAATACTCCTGATGACTTAAAAAAATTCCCGGCAAGTGTACGTTTTCTGCCGGGAAAGATAAACAGTAACTTCTAAAGCCTAATTTTTTCCATGACATTTTTTATATTTCAAACCTGATCCGCACGGACAGGGATCATTTCTTCCCACTTTGGGAAGATCCCTTTTTACCGGTTGAACCTTATCGCTTCTTTGCTGGCCGGCTTTCTGGATATCCGATAACTCCCGCTGTGGAGCTGCCGTTTCTGCACCTGTTTGATATCCCAAATTGGTGGCATCGTTATGTACCAGCATCAGACGCGGGGGAGCGTAACGGTGTTCCCGCGGTGCTTCAACAATCTGGGTACGCCACAGCATTTCCAGGATTTTCTGATTGATCGCATCAATCAGGCTGACAAACATATGGTAGGCTTCCTGCTTGTACTCAATCAGCGGATCTTTCTGTCCATAAGCTCTCAATCCGATTCCTTCTTTCAGCATGTCCATTTGATGCAGATGATCTTTCCAGTTCTCGTCCACCACCCGCAGCATGATGTATTTTTCAAAATCACGCAGGAACTTCTCCCCCAGCTTTTTCTCCTTATAGGAGTACACTTTTAATGCTTCCTCTTTGATATATTCCCTGAACTGCTGTTCATCCATCGCATACAGTCGGTCTCCCAGCGAATGAATATCTACCAGCAGGGTGCGGATCAATGACTCATTCAATCCCTTGATATCCCAATCTTCAGCATGCTGTTTATCCCCGATAAAATGATCGAACTGGGCATCCAGGTATTCTTCCATGATTTCCAGGATTTCTTCCTTAATATTTTCCTGCAGCAATGCTTTACGCCGGCGTTTATAGATCACCTCACGCTGTTTATTCATGACATCATCGTATTCCAGAAGATGTTTGCGGATGCTGAAGTTCTGCATTTCCACCCGTTTCTGGGCTTTCCCGATGGCCCGGGTGACCATCCCGTGGGTAATCACCTCTCCCTCTTTGGCTCCCAAACGATCCATGATGCTGATCATGCGGTCGGAACCAAACAACCGCATTAATTCGTCCTCCAGAGAAAGGAAGAATTTACTCCCACCAGGATCTCCCTGTCGGCCGGACCGACCCCGCAGCTGCCGGTCAATACGGCGGGACTCGTGCCGTTCTGTTCCCACAATATGTAATCCGCAGGGAACATCTGCCTGGCATTTTGCCAGATCCACCTCCGTTGGTATTTCCCGGTCATTAGCATCCACCAGAAAACAACCTTCATTACATTGAACCACTCCCTTCCCCAATTTGATATCCGTTCCCCGGCCGGCCATATTGGTGGCAATAGTCACCGCGCCTCTTTGGCCCGCTGTACTGATAATTTCTGCTTCCTGTTTATGGTACTTGGCATTGAGGACATTATGAGGAATTCCCTGCCGTTTTAACATCCGGCTGAGAGTTTCTGAAACTTCAACCGAAATGGTTCCCACCAGTATCGGTCGTCCGGCGCGGTGCAGCCTCTCGATTTCGCTGATTACTGCATTATATTTTTCCCTCTTGGTACGGTAGATAATATCATTATAATCCAGCCGGCGGATCGGTTTATTGGTTGGAATTACTACCACATCCAGTTTATAGATATCCCAGAATTCAGCGGCTTCGGTTTCGGCGGTACCGGTCATTCCCGCCAGCTTTTTATATAACCGGAAATAATTCTGCAAGGTGATAGTGGCCAGGGTCTGAGTTTCCCGCTCAATTTTCACATTTTCCTTGGCTTCCAGCGCCTGGTGCAGACCATCACTGTAGCGCCGGCCGTACATAATCCTGCCGGTAAATTCATCCACGATCATCACCTTATCGTCAGTCACTACATAATCCACATCCTTTTCAAACAGTGCATGGGCTTTCAACAATTGAGAGATATTGTGCATCTTCTCATTTTTCAGGATGTATTCGGACTGAATTTTATTTTTCTGTTCAATTTTCTCCAGCGCGGGAATTGATTCATCCCCTTCAATCGTAGAAAACTTTTCCGGCAGGTCCGGCAATACAAATTCTTCCGGATTCCGGGGTGAAAGAAATGAACGGCCTTTATCGGTTAAATCAATGACATGACCTTTCTCATCAATGCCATAGTACAGCTGTTCAGTAACTTCATGTAACTTTTTATCCCGCATGAAATTACTCTCCATATCAAATACCATTTTGCGGATACCCTGCTGCTGGAAGAGTTTTAACAGCCGTTTA
>MESS01000005.1:20424-25108 GCA_001771055.1 Caldithrix sp. RBG_13_44_9 | reverse complement strand
GAGCGCCGTGCTGGGCAATTAACAGCTTGATCGCAGCATCCTCATTCTTATTCTCCTCAAGCAGTTTTTCCCCTTCGGCAATAAGCGCGTTGACATAATGGGTTTGTTCCCGGACCAGTTTTTCCACCAGCGGTCTTACCTCATCGTAGGTATGGGTGGATACATCCAGCGGTCCGGAGATAATCAGCGGGGTCCGGGCCTCATCGACCAGGATATTGTCAACCTCATCGACAATTGTGAAGTGATGGCCATTCACCTGCACTATATCATCAAGGGTTACCGCCATATTATCCCGTAAATAGTCAAATCCGTATTCATTGTTGGTACCGTAAGTTATATCACAGGAATAGGCTTGTTTACGTTGCTTGCTGTCCATCTGATTTAGAATGATTCCGACCGACAGGCCAAGAAATTTATAGATCTCACCCATCCATTCAGCATCGCGCTGGGCCAGATAATCATTCACGGTAATCAGATGGGCTCCCTTTCCGTCCAGGGCATTCAGATAAAGCGGCATGGTGGCCACCAGGGTTTTCCCTTCGCCGGTGGCCATCTCAGCTATTTTGCCCTGATGTAACACATAGCCTCCTATTAACTGGACATCGAAGGGAACCATATCCCAGGTAATTTCCTGACCGGTCACAATCCATTTTTTACCGAGCAGGCGGCGGCAGACTTCCTTTACCAAGGCAAATGCTTCCGGGAGCAGATCATCCAGAGTTTCACCTGCAGCTAACCTGGCTTTGAACTCTTCGGTCTTCTTGGGAAAGTCCGCATCCGATAGTGATTTATAACTTTCAAAATGCTGATTGATCTGATCCACCACCGGCCAGATTTTATTCAATTCCCGTTCATTCTTGGTGCCAAAGATCCGGGAAATAATCGCATTGAACATTGAAAAACCTCGCTTCATTAAGCCAGCTAAAATTCTGCTCTCTTACTGCGCCTTTATAAAAAAAGTTCAAGAGAGCCCGTAAAAAATAATATCAAGCTATAAATGATGCAATGGATATAATTTAATGACCGGCGAATAACCGCATCGCCAGAAAAGGTGGGAGTTTATTTTCCAGAATTTCGTCGTAAGTTTCCTGAATGGGGTACTCCAGCCGGATATAATTTAATTTTCCGCTGTCGGTATCATAGAGGACAAAACAGAGCCGTGGATCGCCGTCACGGGGTTGACCGATGCTGCCAACATTGATAATATACTGCTTGCGTTTATCGCTCAGATCCAGTTCTTCATCGTAAACCGGCGGATCAGCCGAAGAAAAGACCACCGGAATATGGGAATGTCCCACAAAGCACAACCGTTGTTTTATTTGCGGGTAGTATTGACTGGCTTCGTATTCGGAGAGAATATAATGCCATTCTTCGGGGTGAAGCGGGGTACTGTGAACATAGAGAATTTCATTCTCGGGGTGTGAGAAAGTTAAATTTTCCAGGTAAGCTTTATTTTGAATGGTCAAAGCCCGCCGGGTCCAGTTAATGGCTTCGCGGGCATACTGGTTAAAATGGTACGTATCGGTCAAGCCCAAAACTGCATGGTCATGGTTACCCATCAGAGAGATTTGGCATTTTTGCTGGATTAATTCCACACATTCATTGGGGCGGGGACCATATCCGACAATATCACCCAGGCAAATAATTTTATCAGGATTAAGATCGGTAATATATTTAAAGGCCTTATTCAGTGCGGCCAGATTGGAATGGATATCCGAGAGAATGACCAATTTCACAGTTTGATTTCCTTGCTCTGCCTCTCATCCTTTTTCATTCCTGACGGAAGTCTTGCCAATAAAGTCTTTTTAACTTTTTGCTCTTTATCGAGTTTTTTAACCAGGGTATCCAGCAGCCCGTTAACAAACCGGCTGCTTTTAAGGCTGATAAATTCCTTGCTTAAATCTACCGCTTCATTCAAGGTTACTTCTATGGGAATATCGGGAAAATAGAGGAGTTCACATAAAGACATACGGATGAGTACTCTTTCAAGAATGGCCAGCCGGTTGATATTTCGATCTACCAATCCCTCCAGGATCATCTGATCCAGTACCTCCGCCTGCTGTGAGGTTCTGGTCATAATCTCCCGGCTGAATTCATCAATCTCATTATGGAGAGTCTGGGCAATCCTGCCGGCAACTTCTCCAATATCTTCCCTCAAAAATTCGTTAGAATATAAAACCTGCAGTGCGAATCTTCGTGACTGCCGTCGAGACAAAATTTGATCTCCATCCTTGTGATCAACATCATTTAAATCTGCATAAAAAATAAACATGAAGATCTTCTATCCCGTGTTATATATCAATTTACAGCTGAGTTATTTTTTTTCACTCGGATATTCATAAAAGCCTTTACCCGATTTCCGACCCAGGTATCCGGCAGATACCATCTTCACCAATAGCGGACACGGCCGATATTTAGAATCCCGGAATCCCATATAGAGGACCTCCATGATCGCCAGGCATACATCCAGGCCAATAAAATCCGCCAGTTCCAGTGGTCCCCATCGGATGTGCCATCCCCAATTTCATCACTGTATCAATGGATTCTTTCCCGGCCACCCCCTCCATTAAACAGAAACTTGCCTCATTAATCATCGGCATCAGAATCCGGTTGGAGATAAAACCAGGAAAATCATTTACTTCTACCGGTTCTTTTTGCAGCTGCCTGGTCAGCTCAAAAATAACCTTACAGGTGTGGTCACTGGTAGCCAGACCGCGGATAATTTCCACCAGTTTCATCACCGGAACCGGATTCATAAAATGCATCCCGATGAACCGGTCAGGCCGGCTGGTGGATGCTGCCAGGGTGGTGATAGATAAAGAAGAAGTATTGCTGGCAAATATGGTCTCTTTTTTACATAGCCGATCCAGCAGGGAAAATATGTCTTTCTTTATTTTCAAATCCTCGGTCACCGCTTCAATCACCAAATCGGCCTCCCGGCAATCCTCCAGGGAAATGGAGGTTCCAATTTGCTGCAGGGTTTGTTTGGCTATTTCTTCGGTAATCAATTCTTTCCTGACCTGCCGTTCCAAATTTTTCTGAATATTTTTTATGGCCGATTGCAGAAAATCTTCCCGGATATCAACCAGCAAGATCTGATAGCCATTTAAAGCGAATACATGAGCAATCCCATTACCCATGGTACCGCTTCCAATCACTGCCACATTTTTAATATTCATCCTACTCTCCTTACATCATCTCCACCAGCAGCGCCACAGCCTCTCCACCGCCTATACAGAGAGAAGCAATACCATGTTTACCTTTGGTTCTTTTTAAATTATACAACAGGGTGGTCAGAATCCGGGCACCACTGGCGCCGATTGGATGTCCTAAAGCCACTGCACCTCCCGCTATATTAACTTTTTCCACCGATAATTTTAACAGCTGGTTTACCGCTAAACTCACCACTGCAAAAGCTTCATTTATTTCAAACAAATCAATATCGGTCAGTAACAGGCCCTTATTCTTCAACAACAGACTGATGGCATCGGCCGGAGCAGTGGTAAACCACTCAGGAGCCTTGGAGGCGGTGCTGTACCCTGAAATTCTTGCCAGCGGTTGAAGTTTTAACTTCCGGGCCATTTCTGCGGACATGAGCAGCAAGGCAGCGGCGCCATCATTAATTTTAGAAGCATTAGCTGCCGTCACTGTTCCTTCCTTTTCAAACACCGGTTTTAGAGAACGTATTTTATCAAATTTTACCTTTTCCGGTTCTTCGTCTTTCTCCACCAACACATCCTCACCCTTGCCTTTAAGGATGACCGGTACAATTTCTTCATTAAACCAGCCCTGCTGCTGGGCCTGCAGCGCCCGTTGATAACTCAGAATGGCAAACTCGTCCTGGGATTCACGGGAAATGTTACACTCCCGGGCACACAACTCAGCCGCGTTTCCCATATGATAATTATGATAAACATCCCACAAACCATCGTATACCATCCCATCCTGTATTTCACCATGGCCCAACCGGTAACCGAAGCGGGCTTTGGGTAAATAATATGGAACATTGGACATACTCTCCATGCCGCCTGCCACCACGATGTTGGCTTCTCCCAGGGCAATGCTCTGGGCAGCCAGCATCACCGCTTTCAATCCTGAGCCGCAGACTTTGTTGATGGTCATACAGCCTACCGAAGGAGGCAATCCTGCAAATATCGCGGCCTGCCTGGCCGGAGCCTGCCCTTCTCCCGCTGTCAGCACATTCCCCATAATCACTTCATTGACTTCGGCCGGCGGCACTTTGGTTCTTTTCAATACTTCCTGAATCACCAGGCTGCCCAACTTGGTAGCGCTAAGTGAAGCCAGGGCTCCATTGAAAGCACCAATAGGAGTTCGAACCGCTGAAACAATGACCACTTCAGTAAAATTATTCATACTGTTACCCCGGTTGCTGATTATTTCTTTTATCATAAGCGTAGATAATATCCCGCACTAAGCGGTGCCGCACAACATCCGAACGGTCAAGATAGACAAATTGAATTCCCTGGATACCTTCCAGGATTTCCTGAATTTCTATTAGTCCGGATGTAGCAGTGGGTGGCAGGTCTACCTGGGTAATATCTCCGTTAATGATGGCCCGTGAGTTGACTCCCAGGCGGGTCAAACACATTTTCATTTGCATGGAAGTAGCATTCTGAGCTTCATCTAAAATGACAAAAGCATTATTAAGGGTCCGGCCACGCAT
>MESS01000005.1:19571-20404 GCA_001771055.1 Caldithrix sp. RBG_13_44_9 | reverse complement strand
CGACGATCCGTTGTTCCATATACTTTTTCAACAAATCTTTCGGGACCATTTCATCCAAAGCATCATACAACGGCCGTAAATACGGATCAATTTTTTCCAGAAGGTCACCCGGCAAAAAGCCCAGGCTTTCACCGGCCTCAACTGCTGGTCGGACTAAGATAATTTTATCCACTTCCTTATTCTTTAAGGCATTAACGGCTAATGCCACTGCCAGATATGTTTTTCCGGTTCCGGCTGGTCCAATAATGACCACAATGTCATTCTCTTTGGTAGCACTGACAATATGTTTTTGACCAATAGTTCTGGGTTTAATAAAACCACGCTGGGTAAATAAAATTACCTCTTCCAGCTCCTGGGCTGAATGGACAGTCCGTTTTTTCACCTCTGAAAGCTGTTCCGCCGAATTTGCTTTAGCAATACTGATCACTGTCTCCACATCGCGTACTTCCAGGGATTTATTCCGGTTGGCAATGAAAATCAGTTCACTCAAAATATCTTCCGCCGTTTTGATAGCCGCAGGAGCTCCGATGATCTTGATCTGATTTCCCCGTGCCAGAAGCTGGACCGGCAGATTTTTCTCAATCAATTTCAACAACTCATCCCCTACTCCATATAAAATAAGGGGATCAATTTTTTCTACAACAAAAGTCTTTTGTTCTGAAATAACTTCATTGACCATTGATGAATGAACTATCCTCCATTTTTCTTATCTAAGAAATTTTAATGAAAGGTCATTAAGATAGGAAATTTTATTGTGCAATTCAAATAAAAAGGCTCTCAGCCAATGCTAAGAGCCCTTTATGTCGAATCGTATCATTGAGACAAATAATGTA
>MESS01000005.1:17567-19501 GCA_001771055.1 Caldithrix sp. RBG_13_44_9 | reverse complement strand
CTCCATAAATATCGGGACTTTTTGCAATCTTCCACAGATAGTCACCCCGAACCACTTCATACATACCGGCGGCGGCTGGTTTTCCTTTTTCCTCAGCCTGGGCGATCAGATTTTCAATCTGGGAAATATATCCCTGAGCTTCGGTGGACAAACCCTTTTTGTCTTTCTTCACGGCAGCTAAGCGATCTTTGAAGGCCTGCAATTCGCCTTTACGGCCATAAATATCTTCGGGAGAGAGTGCCACAAAACCGCCCAGTTCATTTTCCAGGCCTTTCAGCTGTCCCAGATATTCCTGATATCCGGCTTTGTCAGTGCCCAAAAGGGCATAAATTTCATTCCAAGTGGTTTCGATCTGCTGATCTAACGCCGCAATTTCGCCATTTAATTTGGCAATCTGAGCCTCTTCTTCGGCTATTTTAGCCTTATTATCTGCCTCGCATTTTTGCCACTTGGCCAATTCAGCTTTATACTCATCCATTGACATCTTCTTATAGTCATAGGATTGAGCCATCAGAGACAGGCTAAAGAATAACAGAACAACGATTGTGCTTATTAGATAAATTCTTTTCATTGTTTCCTCCTCGCCTTTCTTAATTTTGAGTCCAAGTGGATAATCCCTGCTCAACATGCGCCTTTTCCTTTTGGGCCTTGTCCAGCTCAGATTTTTTCATCTGGAGCTGACTTTCCAGCCCGCCTCTTTCTTTCTGAACTTCACTCAGTTTCTGCTCGGCAGCTAAACAGGCACTTCTGGCTTCTTCCATCGCCTGAATCTGTCCTTCATTGGGATGACGGCTGCAGCCAGTAGCGACTAGCAGGGAAAAGGAGAAGATAGCAATGAGACTGACAATTACAATTTTTTTAATTTTCAACATACATGCCTCCTATCGTTAGTCAAGTGAACTTTTAAATTATAAGAAAATATTCAATTTTTGTCAAGCGATATTTATATGTTTTTTCTTATTGTTACCAAATATCTTATTCCTCGATCAAAAATCTTCTGCTGCCTCTTGTCCTGCACCCAGCACGATTCTACAAATTTATATTAGTAATCGTCAATTTTCGGATATACTTAAGTAAATAATGCTCAATGTGAATAATTACCTGTTATTTTTGTTTGAAGACTATCAATCCCAATTCTTTCAACTGATTTTCAGAGATCGCAGTGGGAGCATTTTCCATTAGCGCCAGAGCACCACTGGTTTTGGGAAAAGCAATCACGTCGCGAATAGAGGAAGATTTTGATAACAACATGGCCAGCCGATCAAAACCGAAGGCAATGCCTCCATGGGGCGGGGCACCATACTCCAGGGCCTCAAGCAGAAATCCGAATTTTTCCTGAGCTTCCTGCGGAGTGATGTTTAAAACTGAAAACATTTTTTCCTGGATCTCCCGCTGATAAATCCTGATGCTCCCTCCGGCAATTTCATAGCCATTCAAGACCAGATCATAAGCTTTGGCATGTGCTTTTTCTGCCGCCTGATCCAGAAGCCTGACGTCTTCATCTTTCGGAGAGGTAAAAGGATGGTGTCGGGCAACATACCGATTTTCCAACGGATCCATTTCCAGAAGCGGAAAATCTACCGTCCAGGAAAAAACAAATTTCTCCGGATCGATTAGTCCCAATTCCTCGGCTAATTTCTGTCTTAAAAATCCCAACAGGGTTTGTGACTTTTCCCGATCCGCATCAGCGATAATCAGGATTAACGCCTCATCAATCATTTTCCAGCGATCCAGCAAAACTTCCATTTCGCCGGATTTAAGAAATTTACTGATACCTCCTTCAAGAGTATTTTTCAGTTTTTTAAAATGGGCAATTCCCTGCCCTCCCAGACTTTTAATATATTCATTCAGGCTGTCAATCTGTTTCCGGCTGTAGGAACTTGCCTGGGAAATAACCAGAGCACCGATAAATCCCTGCTGCCGGGCAACTTGGC
>MESS01000005.1:17294-17557 GCA_001771055.1 Caldithrix sp. RBG_13_44_9 | reverse complement strand
AAAATCAGAGGCCGGAAAAATCGAAGTAAGATCCTGGATTTTCAGATCATAACGCAAATCCGGTTTGTCGCTCCCATAATTTTCCATAGCCTGCTGATAGGGTATTTCCGGAAATGGTATTTCGATCTGGATACCCAACAACCGGTTGAAAATGACTTGCATATATTC
This sequence comes from Caldithrix sp. RBG_13_44_9, assembly GCA_001771055.1. Taxonomy (GTDB): domain Bacteria; phylum Calditrichota; class Calditrichia; order RBG-13-44-9; family RBG-13-44-9; genus RQOF01. The sequence continues at coordinate 17,389 of MESS01000005.1, read as the reverse complement.
TTCCATCAGCTGGCGGATATCCGATTCATCGATAAAGGACATTTCAATATCCACCTGGGTAAATTCCAGTTGCCGGTCCTTTCGCAAAGCCTCAT
>MESS01000005.1:11545-17252 GCA_001771055.1 Caldithrix sp. RBG_13_44_9 | reverse complement strand
AGATCATTAGAATCTGTTTGTAAGTCTGGGGAGACTGTGGCAGGGCGTATATTTTCCCCGGATAAATCCGTGAGGGAACCACAAAGTCCCTGGCACCTTCCGGAGTACTTTTGGTGAGAAAGGGTGTCTCAATCTCAACAAAGTGCCGCTGGTCGAAAAATTGGCGGGTTAATTGGGCCAGCTTATGACGTAAAATAAAATTTTTCTGCAGCACCGGCCGGCGTAAATCCAAATAACGGTATTTCAGACGCAATTCTTCTGATTTCTCAGCATAATCTTTCAATTCAAAGGGTAAAGTTTTGGAGATATTCTGTATCTCCAATTCTGATGCTGTGACTTCAATTTCACCGGTTCTCAGTTCAGGATTAACGGCCTCCAGTGGACGAAGCTGTACCACTCCCCTTATTCCCACCACATATTCTGAGCGCAGCCTCCTGGCCTGTTCGTATAGCTCACGGGAAGTTTCCGGGGAAAATACCACCTGGCTAAGCCCATAACGGTCCCGAAGACCGATGAACAATACCCCGCCCAAATTACGCCAGTTATCCACCCAGCCATTTAGAATCACTTCCTGCCCCAGTTGAGTTTTTCCGAGTTCCCCGCAGGTATGTGTTCGTTTAAGTTTCACGATTCAATCCTCAATTGTCCTGTTATTAAGTTGCAGAATTTAAGGGTCAAAGAAAAAATAAACAAGCGGGAATATACGCGGTAGACATAAAAAAACCGCCATGTGTAAACATTGCGGTTTTTAGATGAAAGAAATAGGTAATATTTCAGCGCTTTAAAACTGTGATTTATCCGAAAATAAATTTGGTTTTGATGGTCACCACTCCCTGGCCGCTGGTTAAAGCCGGGAACATCCAGCGCCGAACAGATTTGATGATACACTGTTCAACTTTGCTGTTATTCATAGTGGTATTTAAAATTTTCACTGCACCGACTTTACCATTAGCTAAAATATCGAAATTGAGCAATATCTCACCCCGCAGATTGGGGTCTAATTTTAGCTGAGATTGATAGCAGTATTCTACTGATGCTTTATTCTGGTTGATGATAGCATCAATCGTTTCCGGATCTCGCTGGGATGTACCGGCACCTGCACCGGTAACCTGGGTTTCCTGCGCCAGTTTGATTGAGCCTCTTCTGGATACCGAGGCGCCACCACCCACTCCAGTGCCGCTGATCAGATCATCGATACCGGTTCCACCGACCTCTCCCCCGAAACCACCACCACTGCCGCCTTTGGCAATACGGCTTCGTTGACCACGGCCAGTCGCCGCCTGTAAAGCAGCGGTACCTGCCACTAAATCTCCGGCATTTGCCAGCCCGGAACCTACTCCGCCGGCATCACCCAGAATATCGGCATAGGCTAATCCACCCGAACCACTTCCGCCTCCGGCTGTCAATGCAGCCAGAACTCCATATCCAGCAGCCTCTTGCTCCATTTGGCCGCGGGCTGCCCTTCTGGCTCCAACTCCTGCACGCTGGCGGCCAACCCGCTCTGAGGACGATTCACCCACCAGTCGTCCGGCCCGTTCACGAAATTCTTCTTCTTCCCCGCCTGCGGCTTCTTCTCCAGTTCCACTGAAGCCTTCACCGGTTTCTTCCGGAGTGGTTTCTTCCGGGGTGATGATTTCCGAGTAGAGGTTTTGCATATAGTTCTGCCGGATCCTATCCCTGGCTTCATCCGAGATGATCCATTCTTTATTGACCATGAATATGGTGATAGTAAATGAAACCACCCAGGTAATTAACAATATGGTATAATATCGTCTATCAAAATAATCCCAGAATCCTTTCTCAAACTCTTTAGGGAATCCTGCTAATCTGAAACCCTGCCCTCCTCCCCCGCCCTGGGGGAAGCCGCCGGGATTTACACTTTTTAAACCGACCATATTATTTTCCTCTTATCCTAAGAATCAAAATCTCACTTGATTTTAGAAACCTTCCTGGAACGTTAATAATCGCAATTTATTATATTCAGATTGTCCACAGGTATACAGGACTTTAACCAACGTTCGAAATGGCGTATCTTCATCTGCCTGAATAATCACCTCATGATTAAAAATCTTTCCGAAACGAACCTCTTCCTCCTGGGCCTGTCTGGCCAATTGAGTCAAACGGGTATAAAGGGGTGGAATCAGGTTGTCTTCTCGTGGTAAATCCTTCAAATCCATAATAACATCTGATCCTATGAGCACTGCATGCCGGGTAATAGCCACACTTAATTCCTTCGTCGGCTGTTCCTGACTGGTTGAAAAAGGCAGCTTGAGATCCTGCGATGGAGTTACGATCTGCCCGGAAGTGGAAAAAGTTTTTATCAAGAACAATAGAATAATGGTCATCATATCCATCATGGAGTTAAGGTTCAGCTCCTCTTTGGAGAGATCTAAATGTTTTTTACGGCGGGAAGGAGCAAATGCCATCGTTTATCCCTTTCTGAATTAATTAAAGTACTACCTGACCAATAATGATCTGAGGGAACAATTCCTTTATCGAAGCATCCTGATCAAGGTAGATAGCCACATAGTCCATGGTTTTGATCAGATATTTATATGGAATATCCGCCTCAGCGGTGACAATAATTGCACTTTTGTCACTGAAATCAGTAGTAATAACTTTTTCTTTTATTTCCTTTAACTTCGTCTGCAGGGTCTCATAATCAAAAGTACCATCCGCCAGCAAGGGAATGGTAGGCGGAGCACCGACCGCCTTCTCCTGAGTTCCAATCTGTAAAAATCCGCTGGCCGAACCGATGTAAAATCCCTCTTTCGAAATGATTACATTAAGACCAAGACGCTTTTCAATTTCCAGCGGTTTTTCCATTTCGGCAGTTCCCGGTCCACCAGCCGTCTTGGGAGGCAAATTCAACTGTTTAATTGCCAACTTGGTCCAGACCGAACCTGCCAGCAGCAATGGGATAAGGCAGACCATCAGGTTCATTACCGGACGGATTTCCAGAGTTGCTTCTTCGATTTGGATAGTTCGGCGTAAAGATGGTTTATAGGCCATACCTTTTCACCTTAAAAAATTTTAACGGTTGCCAGTAATTAAATTAATCAACTTTACCAGGTGTTCATCCATTTCATCAATGATCTGAGTGGTCTTATTCTGCAGATAGTTATAGACGATAAGGGTAGGAATGGCGATTCCCAATCCAAAAATAGTGGTATTCATGGCAATGGAAATACCCTGCGCCAAAACCCGGGGTTTATCGGCTTCTGCAATTTCAGACCCGCCCACCGCCTCAAAAGCGATGATCAGACCATAAATAGTTCCCATCAGACCGGTCAACGTAGCGACGTTTGCTAACATGGCTAACATATTGGTACGTTTCTGTAACCGTGGAATCACTTCCAGGGTTCCTTCGTCTACCGCATTCTGAATGGAGCGGAAGTCCAGAGTCTCGCTTTCTGATACTTTTTTCAGACCAGCCAGCACTACATAGGGAAGGGCTTTCTGTTTGCCTTCTTCAGCTAGACCAATGGCCCTTTTGATATTCCCGCTGGTCACCAGTTTGCGGATTTCCAACATAAATTTATCGGCATTCACATTCGAACGCACCACAATATAATACGATCTTTCGATGGCAATAGCCAGTGCCACAATACCCATCACCAGGATCACCCACATAAAAAGATAACCTGACATGTTCGGATCAAACGTGGAAAAGAAACTTTTCCAGAAAGATACTGAGGAACCCATAGAATTTTCTCCTTACATTAGCTTTGGAAGTTTAATTTACTATCAAAAAATTAAAATCGCTTCTTTTTTAATAAATCCTCAATATTATCTATTGGCTTCACTTTTCCGCTGGTGATCGGCTCGTATTTAATCTCCTCGGATTGGGGAGACAATTCACTGGCGAAAGACTTTTCAGCGGAAAGTTGTTTAAAATCCGGATTTAAACGCTTATCAAACATCCGGACCTGTGGCAGCTCCATTCTGGCAGATATGGTGTATGTTTTTCCCAATTGAGTCAGATCGATGACGGTAGGTTGCTCGGTGGGCTGCTGTTGGGAATACATCACACCCAAAAAAACAAGAAGAATAATTATCGCACCCAACTTCATGGCATATTACCTTATTTTGATAAAACTCTATTCTTATTCAGGACGACTATAGTTCTTAATTGGTTTTCGTCTACATTTTCGGCAGCTTTCTGCCGGATCCGCTCGGCAGCGGCAGTAATTTCCAGCGGCAATATTTCCAGCTGCAGATAAAACCTCAGACCATAATGTGGTGCCCCATTGGTATCGGTCACATCTACGGCGATAAGATTTTCTCCGGTCTTTACAAAATCACCGAGCTCAATATACTCAACTCGATCGACACTTTCAAATAAATTCGTTTCATTACCCTTAATATATTCACCATTGAGATAAAAATGATATTGATTATCAGAGGTTAGCAAAGCATAACCATTGATGACCCGATCCTGCAGATTGAATTTCTTCCGGAAGTAGGCAGTAACCGTATCAGGTTCTGTCATGACCGGGAGTGCTCCGCTTTCTGAGAGCAAGGTCCGCGGGGTAGTGCTCACTTCTTCCGGGATCTCTTTTTCTTCCAAATCCAATGATCGAGGTCGGGGAATTGAATCAGTGGGAAGTAGAGTATCAGTCCTTACCGGTGGAGGCTGAATAGCTGTCAAAGAATCAGCAGGGGTAATTTCAGTAAACAACCAGATGGAAGGAGGAGGTGTCTGCAACGAATCGAAACCAGGAAAGATCATGGTAGTTGGCAGGACAACCACCGAAGCATTTTTCCAGCCGGAGTCATCGAAATCAGAATTGATCCAATCCAGTGAATAAACTGCTGAACCTTTCCAATCCGGGCCGGTACTGAAAGTCAAGATCTCAGAGGGAAAATCACTCAGATAATCCGCCGGACTCAATTCTACCAATTTGGCCAGAATCAGGTTCGTCCAGACATTTTTGATCTCAAAATCTTTGCTGGTTTGATAAACATCCGCTAATTCTTGTTTGGCGTAATCATTAAGTATCGATTCCTGATCATAAAGATAGACAATCCCCAGTTGATATTTTTGATCTCCGGTACTGTCGGCAATCATTTCATACTCTTTGATTTTATTGTTGACATCCTGGGAAAGTCCCAGCATAGTGATACCGGATTCATAGCTTAAATTAAACAGGTGATCCTGGGTAGTCAATACTGCGTCATTGTTAATCTGATTATCCTGAGCAAATTTCAGGGTATTGGTGAACTGAACCAGCCCCACGGTAATAAATTCATTCATATAATCGATGACGCTCATCAACTGATCATTATAATCCATGGAATTCATTCCATCCGGGGTAGTGGCCGCTTCACCTCCTTCTATCAATTGATAGAGAGTGGGAGTATCAGTCTGATACAGTTGAACGGCAGTTTTAAATAATTTGCCATATTCTTCGGCCAGCACATTGCTGGTCAGCAGGATCTTCCGTTCGGATTCATTAACAAATTTGTTCTGCAGATTCAGCTCTTTGGATATATTAATATTTTTCAAATGAGAGGTCAGAGTGACGTTCACCGCAGGTGCCACTGCCCGTTCCAGCAGCAGTTTTTTCCAGGAAAGATAAACCAGCCCTTTGGCCGGATTTTCCTGCCGTAAATAGGCATCGACGAATTCGCCTGACCGTTCGGCAACGGTATACAAAATTGAGGAAACTTTCGTCCGGGATTCATTATACCATTTCAAAGCGAT
>MESS01000005.1:8370-11524 GCA_001771055.1 Caldithrix sp. RBG_13_44_9 | reverse complement strand
GGAAACTTTTTGGATGACTTCGGAAGTATCCTGCAGAGTTGCAGGATTCTCCGCGGCCGTGCTGGTGGAATCAAAAATATTGACATCCAGCTTCTGGGCATAAATCGGGATATTCTCGATTACATTTTTATATTCTTCTACTGCCCGGTCATAGGCAGGTACTGAAGCTTTGAAAACCCGGTCTCTTTCTACCAATCTCCGCTCCGCCGTGAGATTTGGGGTTAACTGTTGTTCTGCGATGGCATTGCCCATCTCTTCATAAGCTTCTGCTACCTTGAACATGGCTTCAAATCCCTTCAGCGATCCCATCTTGATGACGGTAGTAAAAGCATCTATTACCGCCCGCAGTTTGTTCTGTTTCTGCTGAAGTTGGGACCTTAAGGTGGTTTCCGGATACGAGAGAGCAATATTTTTGTAATCAATATATTCTATTTCACCAAGCATAAAATATGATTCAGAGGCATAGAACAGATTCGGATCGCGGCCGGTTCTGGCAAATTGATCACTGCGGGAAATGGCCTTCTGCAATTCAATCCGCGCCTGGCTGTACTGCTGGTTCTCGAAATAGTATTCTCCGCGTCTGAAATAGGCTTCAATGGTTCGCGGGTCATCCGGATAACGCATCGCAAATTCATCATAGATCCGGTTGGCATTGGTCAGATCATCCAGCTTCAGATAATAGCGGGCATTTTCAAACAGCAGATCCTTGGAATCCGGATTATCGGGATATCTCTGGATATATTTGTTATTCACCCGGATAGCATCCAGCCAGGAACTGGCTTTGGCATAGAACAAACTTGAATTATACAGGGCTGCTTCGGCATCTTTATGATCGGGATATAAATTATAGATCCTTTCATAGGAAGCACCGACGCCATTGAAATCTTCCATCTGTTTGTAGGCATCCGCAATTTTGCCCAAAGCAATCAACCGGTACTGAGACTGCTCGTAATTTACCACCAGGGTATCGTACATATTGATTGCCTGTTTCCACTCCTTGTTCAATTCATAGTTGCGAGCACTATTCAGCAGGGCTAAATCTACGATTTCTTTGTAATAACTGGCATCGGTATAGACCCGGAAAAATTCCTGGGCAGCATCCAGATATTTTTCTTCCTGCTCCAGTTTTTCGGCATTTTTATAAATCGATTCACCAATCCGCTTGCGGGCAATCTCCGCCTGATCGGGTGGGATATCAGGCAAATCAACAATTTTCCGGGCGACAAATTCTGCATCGTTAAATTTCCCCAGGAAGAAATAACTGTTCATCAAAGACAGTAAACCGATGGTGCGTTGTTGAGATTCGGGGAATTTGGTGACCATGGTCTTATAATATTTACGGGCCAGGTCATATTGCCGATGTGAGTAATATAAAGCCCCGGCGCTGGCTAGATAGGAAGCGGTCCGTTCATCTTCCGGAAACAGTTTTATATAATTATCATACGCTTCGCCCAAGGCCTGCTCTTCGGCGGCAAGTTCGGAGGGAGGCACCTGGGAAACATCGATACCGCCAATCTGGGTGGTATCTTCTGCGGTTTTGGTGGATCCTACTAAAAACTGGGCCACCACGATGGCATTATTTGCTGCGTCTTTGCGATGCAATTCTTCCAGATAATCATTGCTCACCCGCAGGTACTGTTCCAGGGCTTCGGGATATCTTTTTAATTCAGTATCCAGAACATACGCCAGCGACCAATTGATTTCATAGGCGTTTTCATGGGTAGGATAAGTTTCCAGATACAGTTTGGCCAAACGGGCAAATTCAGCATAGGTAAGCATAGTGTCGGTTTTGGCCTTTTCATATTCCTGGGCTTTTGCCAGCTGATAAATTAAATTTGTCCGTAAAGCCTGCTCGCTAAAATTGGTAGCCTGGTCAACAATTAAAACCCGGTCTTCCATATCCGATACTTCAATTTTTGCATACCAATCTGTCTTGGGATTATAATTTTCGTAGAGTTTTTCCCTGGCTGAATAGGCCTCAGTGATTTTCTGATCTTCTAAATAAACATCGGCTATTTTTTTCTGAATGAGGGGAGCATAGGCATAATCCGGATACATCCTTAACAGAGTGGAGTAAGCACTGATGCTGTTAGGATGATCCACGATCCTGGCATACAGGTCTCCCATATTTGCCAGTATATCCACACCAAAGGACGGTCTCCCCAATCCCTCGATATAATTGTCCGCCTTGCTTACACCGGTCAGGGTATAGGAAGTATCTACAAAACAGGCCGCGATATATTGCAATGCTTCGGGCTTGATATTCGCTTTCACCATCCGTCCTTCCCGGTCAATATTCTCAAATTTCTCTATATCCTGAACTACCATGGTAAAATAGAGGATGGCATCATTATAATACTGAGGATTCGCACCCGCCAGTCGATAATAGGTCCAGCCCAATTTGTAGAGGGCATCGGTATAGCGGTTGGATTCCTTATATTTCAGGATATTCTTATACAGTTGGGCGGCTTTATTCAGATTACGGATGGTCTCTTCCCGGTCCTGACCTAATTTAGGTTGAAAATAAAATTCTGCCAGGTGCATGTAGGCTTCCGGAACATAGTTGCTCTCGGGATATTTATCAATCATTTCCTGATAGATCGTTTGGGAAGCTTCTTCTTCTCCCATTTCCCGCAATAAATAAGCTTTGTTATAAACGGCATCATCCGCCAGATCGGATTCCGGGAAATTCACCAAAATAATATCATAAATGGCGATGGCCTTATCATAATTTCGCCGTGGAAATTTGGGAGCCGCCGGCTCAACTTTCCGCTGGCCATCCTGAAATTCCAGTAATTCTGTTTCGTACCGGTCATAGGCAGTATTATAAGCCTCCACAGCCATCTGATAATTATCCGCTTCTTCCTCAATATAATATTCAGCGATCCTGATCAGGATCTGATCCTGGTTTTCGATATCAGTGCGGGTTTTTTGCAGGAATTCCTGGCTGATCTCGATCCCTTTTTGCTGCTCAAGGGCTTGTTCCTGCATTAATTTTTCGCGGTAATTTTCCAGATACTCTTTTAATTTCAGTAACTCTTCGATATTAAATTTTTCAAGGACCGTATCGATTGTGGTCACCTGTTCTTCCTGTGCCAAAAGCTGAATGGCGGGCATGAAAAAGAAACCTACCACCAGCCATATCATCAGGGAC
>MESS01000005.1:744-8364 GCA_001771055.1 Caldithrix sp. RBG_13_44_9 | reverse complement strand
GATATTTGAGGATGGCTCTGAATCATTTTCAAATTTCTTGGCATCTATTTCTCCTCAAATTCACTAGTTCGGGTATCAAAGAAAGTTTCCCGGAAGGATTGCTCCCTTTCTGCTCGCAATCGCTGCCGTTCCTCCAGACGGGATTTCATGGTCATAAAGCGGATCTCTGCCTCGATTCTCTTAAGTTGATCTTCTACGATCTCCCGTCTTTTGGCAATTTTATCATTAATTGAATTGTATACGGTGGAAACTCGGGACATCTGGGTCTGCAATTTATCCCGTTGACCAAAATTGACATCGATGATCCCCACAGCTCCGAAATCGCCCCAGCGGTCAAACTCCGGATAGGCTTCAACCGGGACAATGTCCATGGCATACACATAAAGCTGATCATATTTTTTCCGGATTTCCGTTAATTTCCTTTGCTTCTGCTCCAGCATCACCACCCGGTCATAATTTCCGATCATTTTAGACCGCTCAATTTCCTGATTCAATTTCTCCAACTGGATATCCACCAGCTGCAGTTCTTGTAATACGGATTCCTGAAGCTGCAGATCCTTTTGAGTACGATAGTCGTAATCAGCAACTTTCTTGGCGACCGGATAGGCATTCACATAAACAGCCTGCCGGATATCTTCCTGGGTATAGTTTTCCAAAGAAGAACTAATTTCCTTCATCAGACCGTCTATTCTTTCCACTGCTGCAGTGTTCTGCTGTTCTTCGGCAATTGCTTTCAATTGATCAAGTTCGGCCAACCGGTTCACCAGATCATTTACTTCCAGTGCAACTTCATCACCAATAGAGCTCTTGGAACTTATCTGAGAGTTCCAGATCTGCGCTTCCAGATAATTACCCATAGAGGCCGCCCGCAGATAACCTTCCCGATCATCTTCCCGTAGGGCTTTCTCTTCCTGGTCTTTCGCCTGTTTATAGAGGTTCATCAGACTATCGGTTTCCTGCAGATTGTTGCTGATCTTATTCCGCTCCATTTTCGACTTGTATACGTCCCGATAAAAATCTCGAGCCAGTGAAGGATTCTCCTCCATCTGATAAATATATCCCAGCAGACTCTCACATTCAATCCGGTGCTCAGAGCTGTAGAATTGCTTGAGTAACTCATAGGCATAATATTTAGCTTCGGTATAATCCCGTTCTCTGGGATCGTTTTTCAGGGTCTGTTCCACCATGAAATTTCCCCATGCCAGGATATTGAGCACCTTATCATATCGATAAAACTTTTCAGGAATGAATTTGGCATATTCAATGGCTGCTTCATAATCTCCCCGTTCATAACTGAGCTGGGCTAATTTCAGCAAAGAACGATTATGAATGTCATGGGGAGTGCTCTTGGACATAGCCAGTGATTCAAAAACGGTGAAGGCCAGATCATAGTTCTGGCCGGTAGCATAGATGGTACCTACCAGATATTGGGCGAAATAATAATAATCGCTTCCCTTGGGAAATGATAACAACCTCTCCACCGCCCGGTTATAGTCCGAATTCTCATACAACGAAAGAGCAACGATAAATTGGATATCATAATAATCTTCATCAGTGGGAGAGGCCAGATCCTGATAAACTGAATAGAATTCAATTACCTCACTGTAATTTTCCAGTTTATAGGTAATTTGAATGAGCCGGCTGTAGATTTTGGTCAAATATACCGACTGAGGATAATTGGTCAATAAAGTGGAATAGATATTTTGTGCTTTAAGAAACTGCTGCAGGGCGAAATTGCATTCCGCCCAATAGAAATAGACATCCTCAAAATCTTTAATCCCTGAATTTTCATAAGCTTTGGTCACATCTTCCAGCAGTCTCTCGGCCAGATCATATTCATAAAAATTAAAATTGGCATAGGCATACTGCAGTTGGGAGTTGAACATACGGTTTACCTGCTGGATACTGCCGGATTTCAGCAAATTATTTCTGGCGATTTGAACATCCAACAGGCGGGCGGTGTATTTATAAGAGTCGGTTTTTTTCCATTCATCAAATAGATTGAAAACAGTAGGTGCAACATCCAGCGGAACATTATCCAGACTTCCCACCTCGCCGAAGGCAGTGAGAAGTTCGTCTTTGCTGCCAGAGATCTTTTTATTGAGGCTGGATGGATCGCGCAGCTGGTCCAGCTTGATCATTTCTTCAGCGATATAGAGCAATTGCAGGGCATCCTCAAATACCTTTTTCTTCTTATAATCAATTTCACTGGAGTGCATGGTCTTATTCATGCGAGATTCCAACTCAACGATGAAGGCATCCAGTTCCGAGATACCGGCGGTCTTTAGACGGCCCTTCAATTGCTTGAGTTCAGTGAGCTGTCCCTGAAGGTCAGCGTAATACTTTTCAGTAGCTGCTTTGCGATTGATGATCCGGTTGTCCATTTCGGTATTCACCAGCCGCATCAACGCGACCAGGAATCTTTCCTGAGGCAGGGATTCCGCATAATGATTTCTCAGCAGATCCTGAACATACTGGGTAAGAGCCACCTGAAATTCTTCTTCTGAGAATTTTGAGATGGATTCTTTCAACTGGGTGGTATCCTGCCCGGTCTGAGAAAATGCCGAGGAAAAAACCAGGCAGAGAGAACCGAGGAGTAAAACATGAATAAAGAAAGATTGTTTCATCTTGAAAGACCGAAATTTTTTTTCAATTTACAAAATTTATTCTCTAAAGCAAGTCTTATTGAGCGCATCACCGGACTTTACCGGCAATTCTGATCCTGTTCAATGCCCGTAAAAGCGCTGCTTCGGCCCGCCTAATATCGAGGTCAGCGGATTTTTCCTGCATCCTTTTCCGGGCTCTCTCCAGAGCTGACTTTGCCCGCTCCACATCAATCTCTTCAGCTTTTTCACAGCTCTCCAGCAGTAACGAGACATTATTTTTGAGCACTTCCAGGAATCCACCGGAAGTGGAATACCTTTCTAAACCTTTATCACTCTCCAGTTTGATCTCCCCGATTTCCAGCTGACTCAATAATGGCGCATGATCAACTAAAATCTGAAAACTTCCCTTGGTTCCGGGAGCGGTACAACTGCTCACTCCTTCGAACACCCTCTTCTTTTGGGGCGTTGTGATGCTAACCGTTAAATAATTATTCATCACAATAAACCTATTATCGTTTTTTTAAAAAATGACTTTAATAAAAATACCGATTACTGAAAGAAAAAAAGGGGATAAGCCAGTTTATCTGTCCCTTTTTCGTATCGTAAAATAGTGCTCAACTCTTAACCCATCTTCTTAGCTTTTTCGACGGCTTCTTCGATGGTCCCCACCATCCAGAAAGCCTGTTCAGGTAAATCATCATGTTCTCCCTCGGTGATGGCTTTGAAACCTTTGATGGTTTCGGCCAGCGGGACATACTTGCCAGCCAGGTTGGTGAATTGTTCGGCAACAAAAAAGGGTTGTGACAGGAAACGTTGAATACGGCGGGCGCGGGCTACCACAATTTTATCATCATCAGACAACTCATCCATTCCCAGGATGGCGATGATATCCTGCAGATCTTTATATTTCTGCAAAATTTCCTGGACACGCTTAGCTACCATATAATGCTCTTCTCCCACTATGCGCGGGTCCAGAATACGGGAGGTTGAATCCAGGGGATCCACCGCCGGATAGATGCCCATATCCACAATTTGACGGGAAAGCACGGTAGTGGCATCCAGGTGTCCGAAGGCAGTGGCCGGGGCTGGATCTGTTAAGTCATCAGCCGGAACATAGATCGCTTGCACTGAAGTGATGGATCCCTTGTTGGTGCTGGTAATTCTTTCCTGTAATTCACCCATTTCAGTGGCCAGGGTGGGTTGATAACCGACCGCCGAAGGCATCCGGCCCAACAAGGCTGAGACCTCTGAACCAGCCTGGGTAAAGCGGAAAATATTATCAATGAACAGCAGGGTGTCCCGCCCTTCCACATCCCGGAAATATTCGGCCACCGTTACGCCAGTCAATCCTACGCGCTGCCGAGCTCCGGGTGGTTCGTTCATCTGTCCAAAAACCAGGGCGGTTTTACTTAAAACCCCGCTCTCCTTCATCTCCAGGTATAGATCATTCCCTTCACGTGTTCGTTCTCCCACGCCTGAAAAAACAGAAATTCCTCCATGCTCGGTGGCAATATTGCGGATGAGTTCCTGAATGAGTACGGTTTTCCCCACGCCTGCACCGCCAAATAATCCCGTTTTTCCACCCTTGGAATACGGTTCAAGCAGATCGATCACTTTAATGCCGGTTTCCAGAATCTGAGTTTCGGTACTCAGATTTTCATACTTCGGCGCAGGACGATGGATGGGATACTGTTCCTTGGTTTTGATGGGCCCTAATTCATCAATTGGTTCGCCGATGACGTTCATCAAGCGTCCCAGAACTTCCGGTCCCACCGGAACTGTAATAGAAGCACCGGTATCTACCGCTTCGGTGCCCCGGGTTAAACCATCGGTGGAGTCCATAGCGACACAGCGAACCAGATTCTCACCCAGATGCTGTTGGGCTTCCAGGACCAAAGTGCTGTTATCATCCCTTTTTATATGGATGGCGTTAAAAATATTTGGTAAATGCCCCTCAGGAAATTCCAGATCGACAACTGGTCCGATAATTTGTTTTATAATGCCCTTTGACATGTCTCAATATTTCCTTCAGTTAATGAATCATTAGGCAGACTTAAGTGCTTCTGCTCCCCCAACTATTTCAGATATTTCTTTGGTAATAGCTGCCTGCCTGGTTTTATTATAATGAAGTGTTAAATCATCGATTATTTCACTTGCATTTTCAGTAGCATTTTCCATGGCGGTCATGCGGGCTCCCTGCTCAGCGGCATTGGACTCCAGCAGAATTCTCCAGGTTTGCAAGTTAAGATGCTTGGGTAACAAGGCATTTAATAAACTTAATTTATCCGGTTCATATAGATAACTGACATTTTTTAATTCTCCCTCGAATTCTTCTGCGGTGAGGGGAAGATATTTCTCTACTACCGCAAACTGCTGGACAGCGTTTTTAAACTCATTGTAAACCACTTCCACCAGATCGGTTTTCTCGGCAATGTATTGCTCCACCATATACTCTGTTATTTGCTGGGCATGCAGATATTCCAGCTGGTTAAAAATTTGAATATATTTATTATCGATCTGGTAACCGCGTTTGCGGAAAAAATCGTAACCTTTTTTTCCGATACAGACCAGCGATACTTCTTTGTCCCGGTGAGTCTCAATTTGCTGCAGTACTTTTTTTATAATATTGCTGTTAAACGAACCGCATAATCCTCGATCCCCGGTCACCACCACCAGGGTTACCCGTTGAGGAGGTCGAACTGCCAGTAAGGGAAGCCCGCTTATTTCCAGTTGGACAATCAAATGACGGATCATCTCGTCGATCTTTCGGGCATAAGGTCTGGCGGCCAGAATACTTTCCTGAGCTTTTCGCAATTTCGCAGCAGCCACCATTTTCATGGCCCGGGTGATTTGCTGGGTGCTTTTAATGCTGTTTATCCGCCGGCGAATTTCTCGCAAAGTTGCCATGACTTTATTTTCCTAAGATTTAAAAAGTTTGAGAAATTCTTCGGTATTTTTCTTAATACGAGCTTTAAGCTCGTCACTTAATACTTTTTGTTTCTCAATATCCTGGAATAATTGCGGTTCTTTATTTTCCACATATTCTAAAAATTCTTTTTCGAACCGCCGGATTACCCCCACTGGCAGGGAGTCTAACAAACCCTGAGTACCAAGGAAAATCATCACAATCTGCTTGGCCACCGGCATCGGGATATATTGATCCTGCTTTAACAATTCAACCAATCTCTGGCCGCGGGTAATCTGTGCCTGGGTTGCTTTATCCAGATCGGAACCGAATTTAACAAAAGCTTCCAACTCACGGTAGCTGGCTAAATCCATCCGCAGACTTCCAGCCACCTGCTTCATGGCTTTAATTTGGGCATTGCCACCTACCCGGCTCACCGAAATTCCCGGATTTATCGCCGGACGCACTCCGGAATAAAACAAATTATTCTCCAGATAGATTTGCCCGTCGGTGATAGATATAACATTGGTTGGAATATAAGCTGAGACATCACCGGCCTGGGTTTCAATAATCGGCAGGGCAGTAAGTGAGCCTCCGCCTTTTTCCTCATTCATTTTTGCGGCCCTTTCCAGCAGGCGGGAATGCAGGTAGAAAATATCTCCCGGATAAGCTTCGCGACCAGGGGGCCGGCGCAATAATAACGACACCTGCCGATAAGCCCAGGCGTGCTTACTTAGATCATCATAAAAGATCACGGCGTGCATTTTATTATCACGGAAATATTCACCCATTGCAGCACCAGCATATGGTGCCACGTACTGTAAAGGGGCAGGTTCGCTGGCATTAGCCGCAACCACGATAGAGTATTCCATCGCCCCGGCTTCTTCCAGGGTCTTGACCACTTTTGCAACAGTAGATGCTTTCTGACCGATGGCCACATAGATACAAAAGACCGGAGAATCGGTCTCATGGGTATATTTCTGATTAATGATGGTATCTACCGCAATGGCGGTTTTCCCGGTTTGCCGGTCACCAATGATCAATTCCCGCTGGCCGCGACCGATGGGAATCATAGAATCAATTGCTTTCAGACCGGTCTGCAGGGGTTCCTTAACCGGCTGCCGGTAAAGAACACCGGGTGCCTTCCGTTCCAACGTCCCAAATGTCTTTGTTTTTATGGCACCCTTGCCATCTATTGGTTCACCCAGCGGACTCACCACCCGTCCTAATAATTCTTTACCAACAGGTACTTCCAGGATTCTTTTGGTCCGGCGAACGGTGTCTCCTTCTTTAACCAGAAAGTCTTCTCCGAACAGCACACATCCTACATTGTCTTCTTCCAAGTTCAAGACCAACCCCATCACCTGGTGGGGAAATTCAACCAGCTCACCGGCCATCACATTAGAAAGGCCATAGACCCGGGCAATCCCATCTCCAACCTGCAGGACTGTACCCACATCATACACTTCAGTTTCTTTTTCAAAACTGGTCAGTTGTTGTTTCAGAATCGAGGATATTTCATCCGGTTTCACTTCAACTGCCATTGGTTATCCTTTTTAGTTTTATATATTCTGACTTATTCATTAGAGATCATGTATGCTTTCATTTTTACCAGCTGACTCTTGATACTGGTATCGATCACGGTGTCATCCATTCTGACTACAAATCCTCCGATGAGAGATGAATCGACCTGTTGATCGAGCTGGACGTTTTTCCCGGTAATCCGGTCCAGATTTTTCTTAAGGGACTGCAATTGAGCAGCGGAAAAGGGATGGGAAGAGAGTAATTGCCCCCGTAAGATACTCCGGGATTCATCAATCAATCTGAAGAAATGGATAATAATATCCAGCAGAATTTTTTCGCGGCCTTTATCCAAAAGCAAATTCAAGAAATCCAGCGACAATGGTTGTAAATTTTTCTCAAACATTTGCCTGAAAATTTTTCTTTTCTCAGCTGAGCCGATTACCGGAGACAACAAGAGGATTGAAAAATCTTTCGATTTTTCGATTACCTCTTTTACAGAGCTCAGATCTTTTTCAATCAGCTCGATCTGGTTACTTTCCTGACCAGCTTCGAAAAGAGCTTTAGCATAACGCCTGGTTACCCGAG
>MESS01000005.1:0-738 GCA_001771055.1 Caldithrix sp. RBG_13_44_9 | reverse complement strand
TCAACCAAAATCCCCTGTCAATTTTTTTCTAATTGATCGAGTTCTTTGATATAAAGATCGATCAAATCCCTCTGTTTCGTATTATCCAAATTTTCCTGAATCAGCCGGGAAGCAGCCTGAATGGCCAGGTCAGCTACCTGTGTTTTAAGTTTCAGGACGGCCGCTTCAGTTTCTCGCTCGATTTCTTCTTTAGCCCGTTGCTGTAGTTTTTGAGCTTCAGCCCGGGCCCGCTCCAGCATTTCATTCTTGATCTTTTCCGCCAGATCCTTATTCTCTTTCATCATTTTCTGGATACTTTCCTGGGCGATTTGCACACTGCGTTGCTGTTCCTCCAGCAGTTTTTGCGCATCGGCACTGGCTTCTTCCGCCTTCTTCAGCGAATCAGCAATGGATTTCTCCCGATTTTCCACGGCGGAAAGCAGGGGTTTCCAGGCCACTCTTGACAGGATCACCAGGAGAACAAAAAAGGTCACCCAGGTCCAGATCATCATTCCAGGTTCTAATTGCAGCATAATGTACCTTGGTAACTTTGGATTATTTCAAACTCAATAAAAAGCAGATCACCAGACCGAAAAATGCCACTCCTTCGATCAGAGCTGCCGAAATGATCATGGAAGTCCGGATGGCGTTGGCGGCTTCCGGTTGACGAGCGGTTCCTTCCATGGCCGCACTTCCAATCCGTCCAATTCCCAAACCAGTAGCAATGGCCACAATTGCGGCGCCAATTCCCGCTGCCAG
>MESS01000004.1:6515-6637 GCA_001771055.1 Caldithrix sp. RBG_13_44_9 | reverse complement strand
TCCCACAGCCAATGGCCGTCGGCAGCCGCCAGACTCCCTCCTCAACATTGGTATAATCACTGCTGTAAGGCGAACTGCTCCCCTTTAGTGCACGGTATAATTTCATATAGCGGCGGACGGTA
>MESS01000004.1:5583-6486 GCA_001771055.1 Caldithrix sp. RBG_13_44_9 | reverse complement strand
CTGGGAAACATACGGTAAGGTGGCAAAACTACAGATGGTCCCGCAAGGACATTCCATTACCGTTACTTCCGGATTGATCGATTTTGCTTCCTGATAAAAAGCCTGAAAAACTTTATAATAATCTTCGCAGGATTGATTGGGATTCGAATGCCGGTGGCCATCATTATAACAGGGTGGGCAGGTGTACATCCCATCTACTTTGAAGGCATCGGCCCCATATTCCCCTACCAGCCTCCGCGCCATTTGCCGGTGATACTCCTGCACTTCCGGCAGGGAGGGGCACATGGTATTTCCGCTCCAGCGATCCAGGTGATAGCGGCCATCTGGTTTCTGGATCATCCACCCCGGATGCTGTTTATCTACTTCCGAGCCGGGATCGGCAGTCAGAAAGGAGATCCAGAGCATGACCTTAAAACCCTTTTGGTGAATTTCTTTGATCACCGCTTTCAGTTGTTCTGCACCACCGGGGAATGATCGTGGATCGGGATTGGGCATCCAGTCACCCTGATTATTGAACCAGCCGGCATCGAAGATGACTAATTTTATCCCCAGCTGTTTCAGCTCGTTCAAACGGCTCATCACCGGTTCCAGCAGCATCACGTCTTTTTTGGAAGCCATGGCCACGGTACAGTAATCATTCCAGCTGCACCAGCCAGCCAGGTAATCATCTGCGGTGTATTCAGATTCCATATTCAAACCCAGCCGCTGCATCAATTGTGAATAGCGGAGGGCAGTATGATAAAAATCGAGCGAATGTACTACTACAAAAGTTTTAATTGTCTTATAGCTCTGGCCAGGCTTTAAGACCAGAGGCCGGTCAAGATTCAGGCCGGGAATTTCCCG
The DNA here is from genome assembly GCA_001771055.1 of Caldithrix sp. RBG_13_44_9. Lineage (GTDB taxonomy): Bacteria > Calditrichota > Calditrichia > RBG-13-44-9 > RBG-13-44-9 > RQOF01. Next base: position 5,643 of record MESS01000004.1, on the reverse strand, counting down.
AACAGCTGCCCGTACTTTGCCATTCTGCTGGACTTTTATGGGCAGATAGAGATTTTTCCA
>MESS01000004.1:341-5552 GCA_001771055.1 Caldithrix sp. RBG_13_44_9 | reverse complement strand
ATATGTCGGTTCCACAGATCCAGCAGAGGCAGACCACCGTTCCCTTTCTTGATCCCTTCCAGTTCCACTGGACGACCACTGAAATTCTCAATATCCAGATCAGCCGGGATCAGGCCAGTGATTGGCGGAATTGGTCGACCAGCTGTTCCATAAAATGTACATAATTCATGGGATTTCAAGCGCGAGTCCAGCAGGGAAGCATCCAGCTGCAGGCAGCTGCTCCAGACTTCGCTTAATTCGATACTGTTATTTTTAGAGACATTCCGGAAATCGGCATAAGTAATGGCCAGATCCGGAAAATCATCATATAATTCGATCACCAGCTTCTTTTCAAGCGCCAGCCCACCCTCACCCTGGTAATTTCCGGTAAAAACAAATCGTCTTCCCGAACCGAATTCGGTCTTAATCTTTTTTACCACCAGATTCTTATCGTCTCGGAGAAATTTGGAAATGATCTGGTGATTGGTTTTTATAAAATGGGAAGGGAGCAGCAGTGAATCGGCTTCATCAAATTTATTCAGTGATAAACTTTCACCATTTTTTTTGTAATCAATGGTCCAGCACAAATTTGGATCCAATTGTATCCCGATCTTATCATTGATCAGATGGATCTTTCCATCCGACTGCACAATGAGATCATCTGGCGATGGTGAACAACCAAACATTGAAATAACAATGAAGGTTGTAAAGAGTTTTGAAAATTTAAAGGTGAATTGGCAGCCCTGGGATATAATTTTTCTCATTCTTTAAAGTTGGGGAGATCAGAATTCTTCTTCTAAGTCTCCCCTATCCTTCCATCATCTGTTAATATTCATATCTTCTAATTGCTAAACAATAAACTCGAACTATTTGGGTTCGGCAGAAATCAATAGATGGTGTTTAAAATCTACCTGAATGCTGGCAGTCGATCCTTGCACCGTTCCCAGATCAACCTGATTCTCATAGTCCATTAGCTGATAGGCCCGGTTTTCCAATCCGCGAAGTTCCACCGTCCCCTGGTAAGCATCGCCATAGAACGCATAATACATTTTTTTATCTTTTTGAATGGCATGAGTTTCCGGCCGGTCAAATCCGAGATCATACAGCTCTCCCCGGTAAACCCCGTTAGAAAGCATCTTGTCCAGATAGAGATCGAGCCACTTCTTCCAGATCTTTTCTTTCTCAGGTGACAGATTAAATCTTTCTTTCTCAGTTGATCCTGCCGGCCAGGTAAATTTAGTTCCCCCCCCCCCGCCGATGCCCAATTGTGAAGCAAAATCATTATGGTCATCACTCAATTCCACATGATCTCCGAAATAGGCCGCAGAGCCTGCCATCAAGGCTTGCAGGGTTTTCCCTTTGAGCCTGATCTGCCAGGAGCTGGTAGGATCGGATGCCACCGATTGATTCATATAGGGCATGGTATGAAAGGCATAGGCAGTACCGCAAGGGCAGATTTCAATGACTGCCTTCGGTTTAATAGCCATAGCGGTTTCATAAATCACTTTAAAGAATTCCGGGATCTTTTCAAAACCTTCTTCCGGTCGTACATGGTTATGAGCTGGATTGTAACACGGCGGTGCAGCATTCAAATGTTGACCGTCGATCTTGAGCCCATCCCAGTCCCAGGTTTTCATAAAGGTTTCCACTAATTTGCGGGTATAGTCCTGCACCGGGGCATAAGCCGGACAGAGATAGTATGAATCCCACCAGCTGATTTTCTGGTATGAACCGTCTTCATTCATCAGCAGGTAATCCGGATGATCCTTGATCAGGTCAGTTCCTGGATCTACTGCCAGCGGTGCCCACCATAATTGGGCGCCAAGACCATAGGAGTGGATCTGATCCACTAATTTCTTCATATCGGCATCACCCTTGGGAAATTTGCTTTTTACCAGATACCAATCCCCTTCGGACGTTTGCCAGCCATCGTCAAGAACTGCCCACTTGTAGCCTAATTCCTTCACTTTGGGCAGGGCATCATAGATCTGTTTCATGGTAAAATTTCTTTGGAATCCCCAGGCACACCAGATGGGTTCATAACTGGTTTCCGGTGCCATATCGAAGCGAATCCCCTGCTTGATCATAAACCGGCGGTACTCGGTGAGGGTGGTGAAATTATCCCCCTGATGAACCATTACAAATGTTTTAAAGGTACGAAAGCTTTCTCCAGGCGGGAGTACCTGATTCAGCCGGTATTCAACTCCCAGGGAAGCTGTCTGATTATCAGGCATGGCTACCGGCAGCGAAACCAGTTTAGGAACCATCTCCAGATGTCCCACACCTATACCTATCTCCGGTTTCCAGACATCTACCACCGGAGTACCGCCGCCGTAATCCGAGGCATTCATGCCCATATAATTTTCCTGGGAAAAACCGCTTTTCAACGGGAGTACCCAATCGGGACGGCTTTCATACGATCCGCTCTGAAATGACCAGAATGCGATCGCCTGTTCGGGTGTGACTGTTGTCTTAATGAGGTAATGGTTATTGGTCCAGCTGTCCAGTTGAATATTTTCTCCCGAGCGATTGGTGTACTGAACAGAATATACAGCCATGGCCGGGAAATCATCATACGTGGTTATCTGGACAGATTTTTGTAACGATCCGGCTTCACCGTTAATAATTACCTGAGTCCCCTTTCCGATTTCATCCTGAATCTCGTTCAGTTGTTTTCCCATGAATTTAAAGTCAGTCACCGGCGATCCGGAAATTTTAACAAACTCCGATGCGGCAAAATCTCCCAGATTGAAATTTTTCTGGTCAAATTGTGCGGTCACCTGACTATGAAGCTGATCATTAAAATACACGGTAATATTTTTGCCGGAAATTTTTACCACATGCGGTGGTTCCTGAGTGCAGGATAATAGAATGAGCTGGAAAATAATTACACTCCAGGCTGTCATCTTTTTTAACATCATAAAAGGCCTCCTTTTTTTGTTTTATTTTTTAAAAAGTTTTAGTATTCACTTTCTGGCCAATAGTCGACCGGTCCACCCATAATAGTTTCCTGCCGATCCTGAGATTTATAAGTGACCTGAAGTCGTAATTCGGGATTGATATCTCCCCAGGTAGAAATCTGCAGATCCTGTTTGCTGAAAATTTCCAGCGGAAACTTCAGTGTTTGATTTTCACTCAGAGTACCTTTCAGTGGCTGCAGGCCGTAAAATTGGGCTGATTCTGCTGTTGGAGAGATCTCAAACTCGATGAGCGGTTGATGAGAGACTCCATGCAATTCGATATTCGCTCGTGCCGGATATTCTTCCAGCGGAACTTCATGAATAGTAAACGAAATAGCCATGGCGAACATATTAGCCAGATCAAGTTCTTCCTGTGGTTTAACCAGTGACAAGTAGTGCCGATCATATTTCCCGGCCGATTTCACTATCTGGAACTGATCGAGGATTTCACCATTTTCCAGATTAGCCTTAAAATTCAGCGTATCCCCGGATATTTTCAGGTAGGTAAAATGATATACCGATTGGGCCTGGGCCAGGAAGGTTGAGGGTATGACATCATACAAACTTGCACCAGCACCACCGGTGGTGATATAGGTAACCGGCCAGCTGGCCGGCTCCTGACCAGGACGCACTGGAAAAAATCGCTCATATTGATGGGAATGGCCGGCAAAGACAATATCGACTTTATAATCTCTGAAATGTTTCTGCCATTGGGGAGCTCCCCAGTTGGAGCGATGACCTCCTAAATTGTAACACGGCCGATGCATGTAAACGAATTTCCACTTGTCGGTAGTCTGCTGCATATCTTTTTTAAACCACTCCAGCATTTTTTCGGAATCCGGATAGCGGTAATCCAGGGCTACAAAATGGGCCGGGCCATAATCGTAGGAAAACCACAGTTCTTCTACCGGCAACTGTGGCAGAAAAAAATACCGGTAGAGGGCACCATTATCATCATCACCCTCATGGTCTCCCAGGCAGGAAACCAGGGGTATATATCCAACCAATTCATTTGCCACATCAAAATAATGTTCATTCCATTGCTGAAAATCACCACCTTCTGCTACCAGATCTCCCATATTAATGATCAGATCCGGCTGCAGCTGTTTCGCCTGTCTGCTCAGCTGATTAAAAATTCGGGGATTGGATCGGCTGTCTCCCAGCGCCACAAATGTAAGCTCCGATTTTTTAGCGGGTGCGGTTTTCAGTGAATCAACCGGTCCTTTCTTCTCAGGGATTTCAATCTGGTAATAATACTGTCGACCGGATTTCAGATCCGGCAGGATGGCCTGGTAGAGATAATGCTCATGACTTTCGCCGATCAATTGGGCCTTCTGAGTGCTCTTTACAGATTTATTAAGTCCATATTTTATTTTCTGATCTACTTTCTGATCGGTTTCCCAGCGAATGATGACATCCTGGTTTTGCGGAAGCCACAGATAGGGACCCTTGGTAACTGTCTGAGCAAGCAGCGAGTAAAAAAATCCCAGTAAAAATAATCCGCTGATTACAACCCAATGATCCCAATAATTATTATTTTTGCGCATTTTTTTGGCTCTAGTTATCAGAGTATAGTTAAAATTTAAATTCAAGAAACTTCTGTAAAATAGCCTAGATAGTCATCCCGATCCCGCCTTGGCGGGAGAAGGAATCTTATAAACACATTAATTTTAATAGTTTGCTCCCGTCTGGCCGCCGGACAGGTCGTCATTTCATTCCTCGCAAAGACTAGGAAATGTTAAGTTTTCGGAAGTTAAGTTCAATAATTAACTCTTTTATCAGCGAAAATCCGTATGATCAGCGTTATCTGCGTTCTATTCTCATTCTATTTTGGTTGAATCGCTTTAGCAGCCTGTTGCGCCAGGTCTTTCGCCTTCACCGCCGCGGTGGCCACAAAAACCTTGCGGGAAGAATGAGGCACAAAACCACGGCCATCGCTATTTTCAGCCAGCAGCAGCTGATAACGGGCCTGTTCCAGAAGCTCACGGGACTTGGTGACATTCATCCCCAATTTCTCAGCCAGATCGATGACATAGGCAGCATTGGTGATCTCTGCCCGGGCTTGATTCTCCAGGACATTCAACCTCTCACGTCCTTCCCCCCGCAACCAGGTATCAAAGTTGGCATGACCGGAAATATTTTCGGCATAGATCATTTTAGTCGGCGGATGACTCTGGATGTAAGCTCCCATGGTCATAAATTTGGCATAAGGCAATTTCTCTACCATGGATAGTTTTTCATCCATCCATTGAATGGCGGGTAATTCTGGTAA
>MESS01000004.1:0-264 GCA_001771055.1 Caldithrix sp. RBG_13_44_9 | reverse complement strand
CATCATCTTTCAGGGCCACCAGAAATTCTTTTATTCCCAGTTTTTTCAGAGCGGCATGAAGTGCTTCCAGTTTGATCCGAAATTCTTCTACATTTTCATCATAGGCATCCATCGAATGAGTACAGAGCACAACTTTAGCCTTGGTACCATTTATTCCTTCCACATAAGCAGTGGGGGGATATACCAGCTCCTTCTCGTATTCAGGAACGATCTCTTTGTAAATTGAAACCCACTCAATACCCAGCTGCTGCATGATCTGGGGAA
>MESS01000003.1:107955-110059 GCA_001771055.1 Caldithrix sp. RBG_13_44_9 | reverse complement strand
AAACCGTCCGAAAGCTGCCCTGAGCAAGGAGCTGGGAAAAGGTGACCGCGGAGTAGCTATTCTGGATCGGGGAGAGCTGGCTAATGTGACCGGAAATTTTGGAGTGCTCTCTAATTTTCACCTTTTTTCTCCAGCCTTTCACTGGCCCAGCTGGGTAGATGATACCCATCAGTATTGTTTTGGACTGGAGCTGTTAGTCGGGGTGAAGGGAGATGTGGTGACATCCATTCATGATCCGGCTACGGTGGCCGAAAATTTCGACTGGGAAGCTCAGGATGGTTCCTACGGTGGATTGTTCAGCGGGAACGTCACTGCCTCCGATGGGACACCCCTTCTGGCCAGCTCGGATAATCAAACCACCTGGCCGCTTTCAGGTAATAATGATCCCTACTGGCCGGGGCCTTTCCGTTATGATCCGCAAACCGGGGGAGAAAAATCTGGTGAGTTTGTTTCCGAACGGGATGTATATGCAGTGTTTACTGACCAAAATAACATCAACGGCAGTTATGGATTAATCGTCAAACAGCGGGCCTTTTCTTTCAGCCGCAGTTATGCCCGTGACTTCATTATCTTTGATTTCCAGCTCATCAATACCTCAGCTGATACCCTGGATTCAGTATGGGTTGGATATATGGCCGATTTCAAAGTGGATTTCGATACTCATGATCATATCCGTTTCATCTCTCTGGATCCGACCAAACCGAACAACCGGGATCTGGTCTACCTGTGGGATGCCGATCCTACCCAGGGAATCTGGGACATTACAGGTTATATTGGATTTTTATCGCTTTTTACTCCTAAAAATAAAGGCATCACCGATTTCCATTTTTTCGATAATATTTACGAACCCAGCACCAACGAGCAATTGTGGGAAATCATGACCAGTGACACTTCCGGCAGCCACATCACACCCAGTATATATTTCCATGGGGATAATTACCGAATTGATGATGATGCCCTGGCTGATGATCTGGATCCCAGCGGACAGAAATTGGGAACCGATTTTGTTTTCATTGTCTCTACCGGATACCTGACTATACCCCCCGCTGATTCGGTTCACTCCGCTTTTTCCGTAGTCATGGGTGAGTCACAAGAAGCAATGCTGGCCAATGCCGACATGGTAAAGAATATGGCCAAGCAAAATTATCTGGGACCCAATGCCCCTCCATCACCGCCGGTGCAGGCTTTTGCTTCCGACCGCAAAGTCACCGTGACCTGGGACGGGAATGCATCGGAAACGACCCGGGATTTACTGTCCGGAAAATTGGATTTTGAGGGATACCGCATCTATCGTAGTGAGGATTTTGGCCTGAGCTGGGGAAATCCAATCACCGATGAACGGGGCAGCCTGATCGGATATGTTCCTATTGCCCAGTATGACCTGGATAATACGGTATCCGGGAAGGATCCCAATTCTAACTTTTATCTGGGCAGCAACACCGGACTCAAGCATACTTTTGTTGATTCTACCGTGAATAACGGCGTGGAATACTGGTATTCGGTGACTTCCTATGACCGTGGAGATATAACTACTTCCTTACCAGCGCTAGAAAGTTCCAGAGGTGTCACTCCGGATGAATCCAATGTAGTCAGTATAACGCCTTCCGGTTCGGCCTCGAATATTGCATACTCTACGATACCGTCTGCAGATTCACTTCCGCCTTCCGGCGGTCCTTGTGATTCCAGACTATCGGTGCAGATCATTGATCCCGATCAATCAACCGGTCACCAATATCGGGTGACCTTTAATGATGTTGATAGAATAATCCGAGCTACCATAGAAGGCGAAGCAGATACCACCTACGAGACAACCTTTAACCTGATAGATTTAACCACTCAAGACACACTATTAAAGAGCCATGAATTACTAAATGAATCTGAAGATAATGTTCCAATAGTACATGGTCTCAGGATATTAGCTAAAGAGACTGAACCGTCTGTGACATTTTTAGATTGGACTCTGGTAAATAATGATACGTGTACTTTTGATTGGCGGGTTACTAATTATGATACTTTTGCCACTCACCCCTGGCGGGAAACACCGGCTATTTATACGTCTGATGATTATCGGATAACAGTCGATTACTCGCCGAATAGTGGATCG
>MESS01000003.1:107637-107928 GCA_001771055.1 Caldithrix sp. RBG_13_44_9 | reverse complement strand
GGTGAAGATCAGGATACTACTATTTATATCCCTCTCAAAATTGAGATAATTACTGATCCCAATAATCCCATTGAAATTGGACAGGAATCCTGGCTGGGTGATTATGATATCTTCAGCGATCCATCCTGGCACGAAACTCATTACAGCCCGTTGGGATGGGATCTGGAGCCGGGAGGAGCAGGATATAATCCAAACTATCCCTGGTCATATATCTGGCCGGACGTTTTATTATTGGAACGAAAAATCATGGATCCGCAGACCGGTTTTGAGAAATATGCAGGATTAAAATTA
>MESS01000003.1:106660-106878 GCA_001771055.1 Caldithrix sp. RBG_13_44_9 | reverse complement strand
GTACTGGAATCCCGCCGGTATTGCCTGGATTGGCCAGCGCAGTTTCCTGGCCACCCATACCGAATGGTTTGCTGATATTAATCATGAGTTTGCCGGTCTGGTGATACCACTGTCCACCTCATCTACTCTGGGGGCCAGTTTTACTGCGCTGAGCACTCCTGACATGGAGCAGACCACCATTGATCAGCCGGATGGTACCGGAATTTTCTTTGATGTAC
>MESS01000003.1:106344-106530 GCA_001771055.1 Caldithrix sp. RBG_13_44_9 | reverse complement strand
AATGCTGCATACCGGCTTTCAGGGATTACGTCTGGGTATTGCCATGAACAACTTCGGAGGAAAATTGCGGCTGGATGGACGGGATTTAATTGTCAGCTATCAGGAGAATCCTGCTAAACTGGAAACTCAGGGCTGGCCGTTGCCCATCAATTTCCGGATCGGATTAGCCATGGATATTATTGGTGC
>MESS01000003.1:106213-106335 GCA_001771055.1 Caldithrix sp. RBG_13_44_9 | reverse complement strand
ATTCTTCATGAATGAATCCCAGCGTCTGACCATGCTGGTGGATGGAAATAATGTAAATGATGCTCCGGAAACTCTGAGCTTCGGTCTGGAATACGGCTGGAATGAGAATTTCTTTTTACGTG
>MESS01000003.1:105407-106195 GCA_001771055.1 Caldithrix sp. RBG_13_44_9 | reverse complement strand
ATGATCTGGAATCATTCAGCGGAGGTCTGGGATTTCATTTCCCGGTGCAACAATGGATGATCCAGGCCGATTACAGTCTCTCGGCCATGGGTGATCTGGGGTATATCAACCGTATCGGATTGGGATTTCAATTTTAAGATTACCGTAAATAGCACTAAATGAGAAAAGCCCGAGGTTAATTCGGGCTTTTTTTATGATTGATCGGTCTTTCAATTAATTTTCAGGTAAAAAGATTCTTCCGATTGATAAAAAACAAGAGGTAAATAAACGCCATCACCACAAATTCAACCACCAGCCACAGGAAATTGATGTTTGTTACCGGAAGAATATAAAAAATCCGTTCGATTAAAATTCCTGCTAAAACGATAGCAGCCATGATACTTACCCAGCCACGATAGGTTTTAAGCTTTTTCCCGATCAATCCCAGAAACGGGATAATAAACAGGAATAAAATTATCAGATACATCATCTCCCGGAAAGGTGAATGATCCATCCGGGTGGCAAAAAAACCGGTTTCCCAGGGAATATTCCCATACCAGACCACCAGGAACTGGCCGTAATACAAACCGGCCCAGGCCAGGGCGAAACCGAACATGAATTGGGCGGAGTCCCGCATCACTTTTGATAATGCGGTGCTTTGCTCCGGATTTTTACTCACCAGATATGCTGATACCATGGCCGCTACTGCCAGCCCGGCATAAAACGATTCCATAAAAAAGATCGGAGCAAACATGGTGCTCATCCAGGGGAATTCCAGACTCATCACCCAATCGAAAGCCACCAGGGAT
>MESS01000003.1:103348-105383 GCA_001771055.1 Caldithrix sp. RBG_13_44_9 | reverse complement strand
TATAAAACCGCGAAGAATCCTTTGCGGGGAGATTCCTTTAAAGCAGCCGACACATACAGCCGGGCACAGATAAAAGAGAGCAGCAACAGGAGAAAATTCCGGCCAATGAAAAATTCACTGTTCAACCATTTTCCGGGATGTAGGCTCCATTGGTAAATATCCATCCGAACAAACATCAGCAAAAATAACAGAGCCAAGAATAAAATGAGAGGATAAAAGGTAAACAATTCCTTCTTGATCGGTGCAATCCATTTGCCCTGCGACAGGTCAGCGGCAGCAGCCACTGCCACTGGTCCCTGAACCAGAGCCACCCAAAAGGTAAGAGTCAATAATAAGGTGCCATCGCTTTTGCCTTTGATAAAAATCTCAATCAGAGCGATGAGTAATCCGCCCAGCAGGGTAATAACAGTCAAGGTTATGGGTTTCAATTGCCAACGATTCATTTTTTGTCCTCATTCTGAAGGTGAATGACAAACTGGTTGCCGTATTCTTCCGGCTGAACAATCCTTTTCACGCTGGGTAATTTGGCCAGCAGCAGATATCCGATGAAGGAAATAACTCCCCCGAATAATACCGTCAATTCAAAAGCCAGGATAATAAAAGGAGGAAAGGCTAAAATTGGCTTGCCACCGCGGATAAGCGGCCAGTCCAGCGAAGTCCAGATGGTCAGGAACAATCCGAACAACAATCCGGAAAGAGCACCAATCAGAGTAAAATACCGCAGCGGCGAAGTTTTGATCTGCAGGATCTCCTCGGCCTCGTGCACCGGATAGGGGGTGTAAAGGGTGATAGCTTCAGGAGACACTCCCTCTTTTACCAGTTTTTCTAACTGCTGCAGGAATTGCTGTTTCTCTTCAAAAACAAATTGATTTTTCATTCGGCGGCCTCCTCCTTAATCTCAGTGATGGCCAGAATGGGCAAAATTTTTGTAAAGATCAGAAAAAAAGTAAAAAACATCCCGAAGCTGCCCAGGGTCAGAACGAATTCCGGCCATCTGGGCATGTAGAGTCCCCAATTGTAGGGATCAAAATCTTTAGACAACGAGGTCACGATAATAACAAAACGTTCCAGCCACATTCCCACATTGACGAACAACGAGAGGATAAAAAGATAAGGGATGCTGCGGCGCAATTTTTTAATAAACAGAGTGAGGGGAAGCAAAGAATTACAGAACAGCATGGTCCAGTAAAAGTATCGATAATCTCCCAGCAAACGATAAAGGAAATGAGCCTCTTCAAATTTGTGCCCTCCATAAAAGGCCAGGGCAAATTCCACAATATAGGAGTAGGTGACAATGAGTGAAGTGAAAAGTAATACTTTGGAAATTTTATCAAAATGATCCAGACTGATATATTTTTCCAGTCTGAAAATCTTCCGCATCGGGATCACCAGGGTCAGCACCATCGCGGTTCCGGAAAAAATGGCCCCGGCTACAAAGTAGGGAGCGAAGATGGTGGTATGCCAGCCGGGAATGATACTCATGGCAAAGTCCCAGGAAACCACCGAGTGAACCGAGATCACCAGCGGAGTGGCAAAAGCTGCCAGGAACATATAGAGTTTATTGTAGTGCCGCCATTGCCGAAGGCTGCCAGTCCATCCCAGTGAAAAGATGCTGTAAATCTTTTTACGGAATCCCTCGGTATGACGGCGGACAATGGCCAGATCCGGAACCATCCCCACATACCAGAAAATAGCACTGATAGTAAAATAGGTACTCACCGCAAAAACATCCCAGATTAATGGGGATTGAAAATTAACCCATAACTGTCGCTGATTGGGATACGGAAACAGCCAGTAAAAAAGCCAGCCCCGTCCCAAATGGATGAGGGGAAATAAACCGGCTGTCATCACCGCAAAAACCGTCATTGCTTCGGCCGAACGGTTGAACACATTCCGGAATTTAGCCCGGAAAAGAAACAGCACTGCCGAAATCAGCGTTCCGGAGTGAGCGATACCAACCCAGAACACGAAATCAGTGATGTCAAATGCCCAACCTACCGGATTGTTGAGGCCCCAGACGCCGATCCCGGTCAGC
>MESS01000003.1:103118-103321 GCA_001771055.1 Caldithrix sp. RBG_13_44_9 | reverse complement strand
GCCGCAAAGCAAGTTACCGAAACGGCCAACGCTACCCAATACAAGGGGTGTGGTTTTCTCATGGCTGCCAGGATATCCTGCTCCAGAGTGGTATTGAATTCGATCTGTTTCATAGAATTAGGCTTCATGATCATTTCCCCTCTTCCGCAAATAATTCACGGCTGGCTCCGTTCCAAGTTCTTCCAAGGCATGATAGGCTCTTT
>MESS01000003.1:102870-103001 GCA_001771055.1 Caldithrix sp. RBG_13_44_9 | reverse complement strand
GACCTTCATCCTTAGCGTGATCTTTGGCGGCTCTGATCCGCTGAATACAAAAGGTGCATTTTTCCATAATTCCCCTGCCCCGCACCGAAAGATCAGGATTATACATCTTATCCAACGGCTCCGGCAAATAA
>MESS01000003.1:102418-102689 GCA_001771055.1 Caldithrix sp. RBG_13_44_9 | reverse complement strand
ATCCGGATACCAGGGTTTATGCTCACCCCCGTGTCCGAGATCATCCTCCAGCGGAAGCATACCACGCCCTTCTTCTTCCATCGACCCGGCCAGAATGGGTATAGATATCTTCTGACCGGTTTTAGAGACTTTGGCATTGGTTATTATCCAGGAAGCCTCGCCAGAGCGGGGATCTATTGCGGTTGCCGGAAGGACCAGTAAATTCGGTTGAACCATCATCACTCTGTCCGGCAGCAACTTCTGTACTTTTACCGGAAGTTTGAGGGAAACA
>MESS01000003.1:100519-102353 GCA_001771055.1 Caldithrix sp. RBG_13_44_9 | reverse complement strand
AATAGAGATCCAATCCCCGTAGGTGATGGTGGTGAGCGGATCCGGAACCTCCTGCAACAAAGGCAGATCCCGGCCGCGACCGTCGAAATTGCGGATAGAAGGTGTGAGGCATAAGACGGTGGAAGGTTCCGCCGGTTTCAGATTCATACCTCTGAGGAAAGAAATGGTCTGGGCAGCATTGAGCGTGAGCTGAACTTTCTCTACTTTTTCCGACCGGTATCCCTGGCTGAGAAATTCTTTGGTATCCGCTTCCACCTTGTTTTTATTCCAACCGGTAAACAAATAATCCTTGTAACTTGGAGCAGCTTCCCCATCCTTCATGAGCTGCAAAAGAATATCACCTTCGCTCAGTGAATCGAATTGCGGTTCAATGGCCGGTTGAATCACGTTTCGGAGGCCGGCATAAGGAACCGCATCTCCCCAGCTTTCCAGGGGATGGGATAAGGGAAGGATCAGGTCGCACTCCTGCGCTGTCTCATTCATTACCTCGGCTAGGCATACCGTAAACTGTGCTTTCTTCATGCGGGATCGGAACTCAAGACTGGAGGGCAGTTGAGACAACGGGCTGAACCGGGAAATAAAAAATACTCCCACCGAATTTTGATCGAGTTGGTTTGTTAAATTTTCCAGTTCCAGCCATGATCCCACCGTCCGGTAATTTTCGGCGGCAGCAAAGTCGATCTGGTTACCCACCATTCCCAGTATCCATTGCAACAGGGATGTCAGGACTGCGGTCTCTAATCCCCGGGCGTGGGCAGTGGATACTCCGCCTGAAATGACCAACGGTCGTTGAGCCTGGGTCAGTTTGTCCACCAAATGCTGGAGTTGATCTGCAGGTATTCCGGTAAGTTGGGCGGTCTGCTCCTGGTCATTATCGGGTAAAACCTGCAGGATCTCCGATGGAAGTTTTTTCCTAGTCAGGTTCAGTTCGGAAATTCGCAGGATCAGATAGGACAGCAAGATCCACTCACTTTCTGCTTGAAGAATCAACCGCCGGTTAGCCTGTACTCCGGTGAGTGAGAGGTGGGGTTCCAGATGATACCATTTGAAAAAAGAATTTTCTTTCATCCGGGCATATTGTGCCGCAAAGCGCACCGGGCTGATAAAGGTTTCAAAAAGATCCGCTCCCACGGTCAGCAGAAAATCAGTTTTATCGATCTGATAGGCCGGGACATCCGGGCGATTGAAAACCAGACGATTCGCTTCCCGGATATTTGAATACGAATAAACTTCAAATTCCTTAATTCTTTTAATTCCGTTCTGCTGGCAAAATTTATTAAGCAAATCTGACAGCGAACCGGTGGTTCGGGATGCTAAGTAGATATTCTCCCGCCTTTGGCCGGCGGCTTCTTGCAATTCTTCACTGATTCTAATAAATGCTTCACTCCAGGTAATGATCCTGAGATTTCCATTTTCATCCCGCACCAGCGGACGTTTAATCCGCTCCGGGTGATACAACCGGAATAAACCGGCCTGACCGCGCATGCAAAGTGCCCCATCATTGATGGGATGCCCTTCAATCCCTTCCAATTTAGTGGGATAAAGACCCCGCAGATCATGATACACTTTTTCTTTTACCGTTACCTGCAATCCGCACTGAGCCGGACATTCCGTGCAGGTCGTGTGGTAATGCAGGGCTTTTCCGGGATAGATCTCTTCTTCCGGCGGAATAACATAGGGAATAATTTTCTCATTGGCTTTATCAACCCCGCAGGACGATATCATGGCGCTACTGGAAGTGATGCCTAATATTTTTAAAAAATCACGTCGATCCATTCCATTCCTCCAGCATTCAACTATTTATGACAGGTGGCACAATCTATTGATGCATTTT
>MESS01000003.1:98987-100428 GCA_001771055.1 Caldithrix sp. RBG_13_44_9 | reverse complement strand
ACACTCCAGGCCGGCTTTGATATGTCGTTTGTGAGAAAAATAGATATATTTGCGTACCGGTAATTTGTACACTCTTTTCCAGGGGATGGGTTTTTGTTCTTCCCAGTATTTGGTTAATTTTTGAATTTCCGGCCGGTCGGTGGCCACTGCCTGATGGCAGTTCATACAGGTTTCCACTGGAGGAATGCCCGCTGCCTGGGAAATTTCTACGGAGTAATGACAATGGGTGCAGGGCAATCCGACCCGTGATACGTGAATCTGATGGCTGAAATTGATCGGCTGCTCAGGAGTCTTACGGTTTTGCTGCCAAAAATAACCGATCAGGGCAATGAATCCCATAAACGAAAGGACATACAGTATGATAAAAGCCGGAGCAATTCGCTTTTTCACAGGCTACTCCTCGCTGGTTAATCCATTATTATGCTCATTACTTTGGCTGCTTCTCCCACTCCTGCAACAGATATGCTGCCACCGATTTTATCTCTTTTTCACTCAATCCTAATTTGGGCATAGGCGGATAATCCGGATTCATTTTACTGGGATTTCTGACAAATTGGATCAGTCCCTCGGGACGATTTTGGTACTTCCCCAAAACTGAATTATAAGGTGGTCCGACGATCTTTTGATCAAAACGGTGACAGGCAGTGCATTGGGCCTTATAAACCTGTTCACCGACTGTCAGATCCGGTTGAATGGAGGCTGCCCTCTCGGCTTCACGTTTAGCTTCCCGTTCAGATTCAATTTCGTTGGAGCGGGTCATCAACATCTGAGTATGATTTTGAATAGCAGCTTCCCGGGCGGTGTGATCATTAACGATCATAATAACCAGCACCAGCACAAAAAGAATGAAAGCGCCGGTACCTAATTGAATCTGCTGAGTTTCTACCATGCGATAAAGTCGTAACGAAATTAATAGAATTAGGAACAGAACTAGCATAGTGTATACAAAAACCTCAGTGGACAAGGCTGGATCGGGCAGAGTTATCAAATTCCAAAAAATCAATAAAGGTTGCAGCAGGGTAAAAGCCAGACCAATCCCTCCCCCCAGTTTTTGCAGATAACCGGCATACTCCGGTTCCAATTCACGGCGGGATTCCTTCCAGTTGAATGAAAAAAATACGATGGCCAATCCGCTTACCGCCAGAGTAGCGCTCAGGAAATGCAGATAGCGGGCAATGACATTCCACGAAAATAAAAACCTGGCGGGTCCTGTGATATTAGCCCAGCGGCCAGGATCAAAAATCAGCGCTGAATTGACACTGAAAATAAAGTACCCCAACAATAGAAAAAACAGAGCCGCCAGACCACTGAGCAGCTGCAACCAAACATTTTCTTCAGCCATCCGGAAAGAATACTGATAAAAATAGGCCAGGGTTATTCCCACTGAAATCAGTAAAGTAGCATACATCAAAAATTTAACAACGGCAATATTAGCATCGTA
>MESS01000003.1:93125-98976 GCA_001771055.1 Caldithrix sp. RBG_13_44_9 | reverse complement strand
CCTCAATCAGAGTCAACACGATGAGCGGCAGAACACCCAGAATGATTCCAGCGGTTTTCCGAAAAATGAGAACCTCAATAAAATCGCGCGACACCTGCCAGTAGCGGGATTGAGGATTATTGACTGCCAGTAGTCGGAAGAAAACAGACAACAGGGTTCCTCCCAATAAGAGGGAGATGAAAGGAATATGAATAAAATAGACGATCAGGATTAAATATTTTACCAGATGCAGATGATCGGATGAAGGGGGTAAGAAGAAATTGTTCAGTAACTCCATGCGAAGATCTCCTGAAAAATTCAACAAACAATCGCAAATCGGATCAGAAAAAAGAACAAAAAATTCACGACACTAATTATTTGAAACACAGCCTCAATTGCAGTGTTTGAAAATCCCTCCGCAGAGCTGCAAAAATATCAGGAAATATCAACTGTTAAACAAACTTTTTTAAAAATTTTCAGGGCCTATTTTTATATAATTTTTAATCAAAGTGCCACAGAAAGATCATTTTTAAGATTTCGAAATTGTTCTTCTGCATGGTAGGAACTGGGCACAAGTGGACCAGCTTCTACATGTCTGAAGCCCAGGGACAGACCTTCTTGTTTTAAGGCAGCAAATTCGGCCGGTCGAACAAACCTTTTCACCGGAAGATGAGCCGGAGTCAGCTGCAGATATTGCCCAATGGTAAAAATATCGATCCCGACCTTCGTACATTTTTCTTCATACCTTTTCAGGACAGAATAATTGAATTATTTGTTTAAAAAAAAATCCGAAACCAGAAAGCAGAATGCGGTTAACAAGAAGACAAGATGACAAGACAACAAAAGAGTTATACAAAATACAAAGTACAAAATAAAAAGCTTATATAGTCAACTTTTGCCTTTAACCTTCTCCACTTTTCCTTTCGCCTTTAACCTATAGATCCTTGTGCCTTGTGCCCTCTTACTTCTACCTTATTTCGTTTACCTTTTCCCGTTATACCTTTATACCGTATACGGTATTCCATATACTATATGCCGTCATACCTTTTTTCTTTTGTCTTTTGTCTTTTGTCTTCCACTACAGTATTTCCGGTTCCATCCCCTCCAGATGTTCCACTATTCGTTGCATGAAACGACCGCCCAGTTCCCCGTCAACCAGACGATGATCATAGGACATGGAAATGAAAGCCATGGAACGGATAGCAATAAAATCACCATCCGGTTTTTCAATCACCACCGGTCGTTTTTTGATCGCTCCGATTCCCATGATAGCCACATTGGGTTGATTGATAATCGGCAGACCGATGATATTCCCGAAAATCCCGTAATTGGTGACTGAAAAAGTAGAGCCCTGAATATCATCATAGTTGAGTTTGTTGTTGCGAGCCCGGTTTACCAGTTCATTCACGGTACGGGCAATTCCCCGAAAACTTTTTTCTTCGGCATTCTTTACTACCGGTACGATCAGTCCTTTAGGAGCCGCTACTGCTATTCCCAGATTGATATATTTTTTCTCAATGATCTTGCCACCGTCCATGGAAGAGTTCACTCTTGGAAAATCCAGCAGGGCCCTTACCGCCGCATACAGGAAGAAAGGTGTTACGGTTAATTTAAATCCCTCCTGCCGTAGAAATTCTTCCCGCTGGGTTTGCAGAATATTCATCACCCGGCTCATATCACATTCGGAGACTGAATAGACATGGGCAGAAGTATCCAGGCTCTGCCGCATATGCTCTGCGATCTTTTTCCGCACATTATCCATGGCAAAAATTTCTACTTTTCCGGTCTCGCCGCTGACGACAGTTGGGGAAGGATGAGGTTCACCCGGCCGCTGTTTCAGGTAGGAAAGAATATCCTTTTTGGTCACCCGCTGACGGTTGCCGCTTCCCGATATTCTTTCTAATTCCTTTATGGAAATCCCTTCCTGCCGGGCGATGGTTTTTACCAGTGGTGAAAAAAAACGCTCCGACTTTTCCCGTTTTTCGGCAATCACTTTTTTTCCCAGCTGTGAATCGACTTCTTTTTTTATGCCAGTCATAACCGCTGAAGATTTTTCAGCTGGTTTGCTGGAGACTTCGGTAGTTTCAGCAGAAGTTTTTTTAACAGAATGGGAAGTGGCGGCTGCCGGAATCCCCATTTCCACTTTTTCCGTCTCCAGCTTACCAAGAACAGCATCCACGGCTACAGTCTCCTGTTCTCCCACCAGAATCTCAACCAGGATCCCGTCCGTCGGACTGGGGATTTCAGAATCTACTTTGTCAGTGGATACTTCCAGCAGGGTTTCATCTTTTTTTACTGCGTCGCCTACTTTCTTCCACCATTTCAGAACGGTCCCTTCAGTCAGGCTTTCACCCAATTTGGGCATCTTTACTTCGATTTTCATATTAGCACCATTATTTCATTTCAAAAATATCTTTTTATCTGATTCTTTCATAAGATTTAACCACTAAGACACCAGACACTAAGAATATCAAAGTATCTATTTGAATCAAATAAATTTACTTGCATTTAATAAAAGTTGTGAGCTCTTTGAATATATTGGTGAACAACTTAGTGCCTTGGTGTCTTAGTGGTTTTTAACAACATTAGTTAGTACTGCAATAATTTTTTTAGAGTCTCAGCGATCCGGTTGGGGGTAGGTAAAATATAACTTTCGAGATCGGCCTGGTAAGGTATATGCGAATCCCGGGCTGCTACCCGCTCAATGGGTCCATCCAGAAATTCGAAGGCCTCATTCGCTATCCGGGCAGCAATCTCGCTCCCGAAACCGGCCGTCAGGTTGTCTTCATGTACGATGAGCACCTTCCCGGTTTTTTTGACCGAATTCAGAATTGTATCCACATCCAGCGGGACCAAGGTGCGAAGATCAATGATTTCCACTGAGGGCTGTATCTCCCCTAATATTCTCACCGCCTCAATTGATCGCTGAACCTGCATTCCCCAGGAGATGATAGTTGCATCTGTTCCTTCCTGCACCACCTCCGCATAACCGAGCGGCAAAATATAGTTCTTATCCGGTTCTGGCCGGGCAGCAAATCCCTGCCGGTATAAACCTTTGTGTTCGCAGAAAATCACTGGATCTTCTCCCCGGATGGCCGCTTTCAGCAGGCCTTTGGCATCGGCGGCATTGCTGGGGAAAACCACTTTCAAACCGGGAGTGTGGGCAAAAATTGCTTCGGCAGTTTGACTGTGATATAAACCCCCATGAATGTAGCCTCCCACTGGCGTCCGGATCACCACTGGTGATTTCCAGCTCCCATTCGAACGATAATACATAGTGGCCAGCTCATTCCGGATCTGCATGAAAGCCGGCCAGATATAATCCATGAATTGAATTTCCACCACCGGTTTGAATCCATGAACTGCCAATCCGACGGCGGTCCCCACAATACTGGCTTCCGCCAGCGGAGAATTGAATGCCCGCGCTTTTCCAAAGCGTTTGGTCAAGCCCTTGGTGGCGGTGAAAACTCCTCCTTTGGGATCGGCAATATCTTCCCCGTAGACCACAATCTTTTCGTCTCGATCCATCTCCTCATGCAGGGCATGATTAATGGCATCCACCATAACGATTCTTTCGCCCTGACTGACCGGAGGCTGAGGAGGTTCCGGCGAGCGATATTCCACAAAAACATGATCCATAGCAGTGACCGGATCTGGATCTGGCTGCGAAAGCGCCCACTCCGCGGCCTGATCTACCTCTTTCTTTACTTCCTCCTGTACCGCATCCAGTTCCTCCGGCAGGAGAATTTTGTTTTCAGTACAGGCGATGGCAAATTCCAGGATAGGATCTTTCTTGCGGTCGTCTTCTAATTCTTCCGGGGTACGATACTTGCGGTGATCATCACTGGAAGAATGCGGCAGGAGACGTACCACCTCACTGACGATGATGCTGGGACCCTGGCCGCTGCGGGCTCGTTTCACCGCCCGGGCGAATGCCTGAGAGGCCTCAAAAAAGTTGGTACCGTTGATTTTTTCACGCTGCAGATTTTCAAAACCGGCAGCTAATTTATAGATCGAGCCGCCGGCGGTCTGCTCGGAGATATGAACACTGATCGCATACTTATTATCCTCAATGTGAAAAATAACCGGTAATTTATCGCGGCAGGCCCAGTTTAAGGCTTCGAAAAATTCTCCCTGGCTGGTGGTTCCCTCGCCGGCACTGACATAAACCACTTCATCACTCCCGGATTTTACCGCTCCCATGGCCGTCCCTGCCGCATGTAAAAACTGCACCCCGGTGCAGGATGATTTTGATACCATCCGTAACTCTTTTTTTCCCCAGTGATGCGGAATCTGCCGGCCGCCGGAATTAGGATCGCCAGCTTTGGCCAGCGAGTGCATAAAAACCTCTTCGGTGGTCATCCCCCATCCCATCACAAA
Source organism: Caldithrix sp. RBG_13_44_9 (assembly GCA_001771055.1). GTDB lineage: Bacteria > Calditrichota > Calditrichia > RBG-13-44-9 > RBG-13-44-9 > RQOF01. Next base: position 94,617 of record MESS01000003.1, on the reverse strand, counting down.
AGCCTGATCCCGGTAATAACAGTAAGCCCAGTCATAATTTGGTTTAAAATTTATCACAGCTCCTACCTGGGAAGCTTCATGCCCGGAACCGCCGATGTGAAAGTGCACTTTTCCCTGCCGCAATAAAATCAACTGCTTTTCATCGCTCTTGCGGCTGAGCAGCATCATCTTATAGGCATTTAATAACTCTTTTTTAGAAAAACCCTGAAACTTTTTCATGGAAAATCCTCCACTATCCCGGTGAGGAAATTGTTATTCGCTGTTTCTTGCATTACACCGGGAATACATCTTATTATGAAAACAAAAATATTTTTCAGAATAAACAGATTACCTGATTACTGACAAACGATCGAGTGCTAAAATAAACATCACTATTATAATAAAAAAATTAATCCCTTTAAAAGCCAACAGGTATGAAGATTTTTCCAGGTCTGGTTTGAGCAGCACCGTGGATCTCCAGATCAACAGGACTGATGACAGAAACAGCAGCACCTGGCTGACCAGTGAATTCCCCAGACCATATAAGGGCAATAGAATGATGGACACGGATGTAGCTACAATCCAGATGAAGGTGAGACGACCTAATTGTTGGGTGTCCAGCCGGGCGGTGAGTGAAGGATAGCCGGCTTTTTCATAATCAGTTCCAAAATTCAGCAGTAACAGCCAGAAATGGGGAATCTGCCAGATGAAGAAAAACAAAGCCAGCATCAATGGTCGGGGATAAAAAATATCAGGCTGGTAGCTTGCCCAGCCGATGAGTGGTGGTAATGCACCGATGAGCGAACCGGGGATGACCGCCAGTGCAGATATGCGCTTCAAATAAGTATAGACTCCATTATACCAGACCACCGTCACTATTCCTAATAACACGGCAGTAATATTGGTGCCAAAGGTTAAAACCATTACACCCAATAAAAGCAATATCAGAGAAATGGTTAATGCCCTGCGGCTGGAAATCTGTCCGGAAGGTATCGGACGGCCCGCCGTCCGCGGCATCATAGCGTCTCTGAAACGTTCCTGGTATTGGTTGAGAGCTCCGGCTCCGAGGGCCAGTAGAAAAACCCCGACTACCGGGATAAGGCTGAATAAGTTTATGCGACCACTGGCCAGAACATAGCCGGTAAAAGTTGACAATGTCACTAAAAACGCAATACGTATCTTGCCTAAATTAAGGATCAGCCGGATCCAGGATACCATTTCCCTATCCACTGCCATTATAATTCCTTAAGATGCCGGATGATGGCGACCAATTCTTCTTCGCTGATCTGGCCTTCCTGCGGAGGCATCAACGCATTAAATCCCTTCACCACTTCCAGATGTGGTTGCAATATTGATCGTCGCAGGTACTCTTCATCCGCCACAATATTATTCTCTTTTCCTTCTACTATTACAACTTCTTGCTTTCCATAAATCCCCTTGAGAGTGGGACCAATCATTTGACTCCCATCAGTGCTGTGACATGCCATACAGCCTTTGGTCTGAAGCAATCTGG
>MESS01000003.1:92828-93054 GCA_001771055.1 Caldithrix sp. RBG_13_44_9 | reverse complement strand
TTTTCCGCGTACCAGCCCTTGAAGTTTTCTTCGGGCAAAGCTCTAACCTTGGTCAGCATATAGGAATGCCGCAATCCGCAATATTCGGCGCAAAGAACATCGTAATCCCCCGCCTCTTTTACTTCAAACCAGAGATGATTCTGCAGGCCGGGTACAGCATCTTCTTTGATGCGGAAAGCCGGAACATAAAAGCTGTGGATCACATCCTGGGAATTCAGCAGCAATT
>MESS01000003.1:92671-92813 GCA_001771055.1 Caldithrix sp. RBG_13_44_9 | reverse complement strand
GCGGTACATATAACGTATCAGTCTCGACCCCATTTTCGTACTTAAACAACCAGGACCACATCCGGGCAGTCACCGAAATTTCCATGGAATTTTCCGGAACTGTGCGGATAAATTGGAAACCTTTCCAACCAAAATAGAACAT
>MESS01000003.1:88160-92638 GCA_001771055.1 Caldithrix sp. RBG_13_44_9 | reverse complement strand
AGAGATATCAGTAAAGGTTAAACCAATGATGATTACCAGGGTAAAGATGGCCACATAAACCATATTTCTAAATAAGGGTGTTTCATACTTCAGATGCATGAAATAGTTCAGAACCAGGGTGCTCTTAAATCCAGCAATAAATATTGCCGCAATAATAGCATAGTTCTTCAGATTCAAACCTGCGACTGTGATCGTCAAACCGGTGAGGATCAGTAACGCCAGCCAGACCATAATATAAGTGCTGTAATTAACTACATGATGTTGTTCATGTCTATTTTCCATTGGCCTCTCCTTACATCGCAATTAAGTAAAATAATGGGAAAAGAAAAATCCAGATGATGTCTACCAGATGCCAGTACAGACCGGAGTTGTGCAATTTCACCTCATTACTCAACATCGTTTCTTCTGAAATTTCCCCCTTAACCGTCACTTCGATCTGGCTGATATTCTCCCCAAGAGTGGAGCTCTTCCATATATTTCGTCCGGTATCATCTGCCAGGGTAAGTATTTTCCCGCTGAAACTTTCCAGAGCTTCCCCTTTGAGGCTGACGGCTGTATGAGTTTTCTTGGAAAGAAAATACCATAAGAAAAGCATGATGATCATTCCCACCAGGACATGCAGACCATGTAAACCGGTCATGGAGTAATAAAGCCCGTAGAACATGATCTCTCCCTTGGGATGCAGCATCAATTCCGCAGAGCCCGGATAGATTCCATGGGAAATTTTATGTCCCCATTCAAAATATTTATTGACTAGAAAGGCGGCTCCCAGTAAAAAAGTTATCACCAGGAAGAGAATCGCTAAATTGCGTTTTTGCCTCTGCAGAGAACCCACCGAAAGGACCATGGTCAAACTGCTGGTTAGCAAAATCAGGGTATTCATTGCTCCGACAAACTGATCCAGCTGACTCGAAGCAAAATGAAACTCTTCCGGATATTTGTTTAGGTAGATAGCATAGAGTAGAAACAATCCACCGAACAACAATAACTCGGTGAATAGGAACAGCCACATTCCAATGCGCGCACCGATCGGGTCATGGTGTTTCTCCAAAATCAGCTCACCCGCCTGACTCATTTCATCTCCTTTTCTTTATTCCCATGATAATAAGGCTCATGTTCTACCAGCGGTATTTCATGAAAATTCTCCAGGGGTGGGGGTGTGGGAACCGTCCACTCCAGAGTAGTTCCCCCCCAGGGATTCATGGGAGCTCTCTCACCTTTACGAAAACCTACCAGCAAATTAATAAGCATGATTAATAATCCGGACACTAAGATCCAGGAACCGACGGTGGCTACTACGTGCAGATTATGGAATTCCGGCAGGGCATCATAATATCGACGGGGCATTCCTTTGTATCCCAGGATGAACATGGTAAAATAGAGCATGTTAAATCCAATAAATATAATAGCCCAGGCCAGATAAGAAACTTTTTTGTTAAACATGCGACCAAACATTTTTGGCCCCCAGTAATGTAAGGCGGCAAAGAAGATGAAACCAGTACCTCCAAACATGACATAATGGAAATGAGCCACCACGAAATAGGTGTCATGCAAATGAATATCTGTTGCCAGAGCACCCAGCACCAGACCGGTTAAACCGCCGATGGAAAATAAAAAGATAAAAGAAATTGCATATAGGAAGGGCGGCTGCATGTCAATAGACCCCTTGTATAAGGTAGCCAGCCAGTTAAATACTTTGATGGCGCTGGGAATGGCCACCAGGAAAGTCAGGAAAGAAAAGGCCATCCGTGAGGTATCGCTGATCCCGCTGGTGAACATGTGATGTCCCCATACCAGATAACCCACAAAGGCAATGGCCATACTTGAGAAGGCAATTGCTTTGTATCCAAAGATGGTACGTCGGGCAAAGGTAGGAATAATTTCGGACAGGACACCCATTGCCGGCAGTACCATGACGTAAACCGCCGGGTGGGAATAAATCCAGAACAGGTGCTGGTATAAAACCGGATCACCACCTTTTACCGGATCAAATACTCCTACTCCCAGTAAGCGTTCCACCATGACCAGCGCCAGGGTTATCCCCAGGATAGGTGTGGCCAGGATCTGGATCCAGCCGGTAGCATAGAGTGACCAACAGAACAACGGCATTTTAAAAAATGTCATCCCCGGAGCACGCAGCCGGTGCATCGTGGTAATAAAATTCAGGCCAGTGAGAATTGAAGAGAAACCGAGCAGGAAGGCTGCAAAAACGGCCAGAGTAACATTGGTACCGGTGCGGATACTGTAAGGGGCATAAAAAGTCCAGCCGGTATCAGCTGGTCCGGGGCCGGAAAAAATGGAAGTCAAAGCGATCACTGCTCCTACCAGATACAGCCAATAGGACAATAAATTCAATCGGGGAAAAGCAACATCCTTTGCCCCAATTTGCAGTGGAAGCATGAAATTTCCAAATGCCGCCGGAATTCCGGGAATGATGAAGAAAAAAATCATCACAACACCATGCAACGTGAACAAGGCATTATAGGTATGAGCACTGATGATGGTCTCGCCAGTTGAAAGAAGCTCCAGTCGCATAACGATAGCGATAAAAGCCCCCACCAGAAAGAAGGTAAGCATGCTCAGCAGGTACATGATGCTAATTCGTTTATGGTCGGTGGACAATAACCAGGCCAGTAACCCGGGGTGTTCCGTTTTCACTTCATAAAAGCTTTTTTCTGCAGCAATATTTCCAGCCATACTGCTAGCCATTCTTGACCTCGCTTTCTCCTTTTCTGTTTTGCTTTTTAATGGTTAAGAACGCAATAAAAATGAGTAAACCTGCCAAAAATAAGCTTCCGCCAACCTTGGTAAAATTGAAAACATACTTTTTACCGGCTGGATCATAACTGAAACAGTAAAGCAGTACTTTACTGATGGTTGGTCCCACTCTGCCCTGCCCTGCCTCGGTGATAGCCATTTTAAGATCAAATGGTTGGAATTCGATACCTCGAAGATATCGGCTGATCTTACCATCGGCACCTAAAACAATGAGTGTACCGGCATGAGCAAAATCTTTTCCTTCTTTTTTGAATTTGAATCCCACTGCATCGGTGAATTTCTGAATTGTCAAACTGTCACCGGTAAGCCATTTCCACTCTTCCTCCGGGAATGGGCCACGACGGAAAGCCTTGAAATAATTTTTCTTTTTTTCCCTAGCCAGTGCTGGAGTATCGTTGGGATTAAAACTGATGGTAACTACCCTATAATCTTTGCCTGGCTGTAAGTCTAAGCGATCTAAAACATCCACTACCCCGCCCAGCAAAGGACTGCAAATTCCAGGACAGTTAAAATAAACCAGCGAGACCACCAGTGGTTTAGTGCTAAGATCCTTTAGTAAGACGGTATCACCATTTTCATCAAGAAAGGACAGATCCAGGGGAGCCAACTCTCCCAGATGTTCAATGATTCCGATCTCTTGCACCGCAGATGTCTGGAATCCTGATACCTTTCCAAAGGGGAGAATTAACAAAAAGATACAAAGAAATGCGAACTGATGGATTTGTTTTCTCTTTCTCATCATTCTTTTTCAATTTTAATGTTGGATAGTTTGATGGAATCAGACTGCCTAAGATTCATCAGAAAATAGAATTTTTCAAACTGTTGCAGCGTTAAAGTTTGGACAATTTAATCGTAATTCGCTAATATTCAAAGGGACTTTTCTTAAAAGACAGTAACTATTTTGTTTATTTTTTGAATCAGATTTCTCAGCCAGGTATCGACAGGATAGACAGGTCTTAATTTCCTCCAGAAGCCTATTTTCTTTGAGAGACTCAATCAGTTTCAATAAAAAAATAAAGACGGCTTCCCTGGACTCGCTGGGAAAATTCTGGATATGTTCCATCAGCGGGCTGTACCAGTTAGAAAGATGATTGGCCATTGAAAGCCCTTCTTTGGTCAAACTGATGGGAAATTTTCTCCCATCCCGCCGGGAAACGATCTTCTGTACCAGTCCTTTTCTTTCCAAAGACTTGATGGCATCACTGACGGTGGCCGCAGTTAAATTAAAAGTGCGGGCCATCTCCGAAACTGAACTGTATTTCTTGGAATGGGCAGAAATATGAACCAGAAATTGAATCTGAATGGGGCTTAACTTTATTTGCTTACCGTAATCCCACAACAATGTCCTGAAAACCTGGGATACCCGTTCTAACGCCAGAACAATGGAGCGGTCCAGATTCTGATCTTTATTAAAATTAATCACTTCCGACAAAATATTCTCCTGATTATTAACAGAATTTTCAGAAAATTTAGGAATCCTAATAATAAAAATCAATTACAAATAAAATTTATAACCTGCTCGCATAATGATCAATCAAAAAAAATCCGTACCAGCAAAAACCAGCACGGATTTATCTTCCCTCAAAAAATAATTGATGAGTTTATTTAACTTTAATCAACTCGACATCTAATTTAATACTTACATCATCGCTCACTAGCAATCCGCCTGCATCCAGTGTTTTATTCCAGCTCACCTTGTA
>MESS01000003.1:83245-88042 GCA_001771055.1 Caldithrix sp. RBG_13_44_9 | reverse complement strand
GTCAATAATCCCTTTGCCACATAACCGTCATTTTTCTTGGTGATACTGTTACTGACAAAAGTAATCTCAGGATAATTGGTTGCATCAAAAAAATCGGCACTGCGTAAATGATCGTCCCGTTTCTGATCATCAGTAAAAATGCTGGCAGTTTTGATGGTAGCCTTCACCGAAGATTTGCTCAGATCTTTTTCATCGAATATAAATTCAATATCGTAATCCTGAAATTTTCCAGGCACTGTGGCAATCACCATGTGCTTAACTGTAAATCCAATATTGGTGTGAGCCTTATCTGCTACATACTTATCAGCCGCATTGATGCTGGTGTTGATAAAGACCAGTGAAATGATGAATAATAATAATTTATTGAAGAACATACTGCTATCTCCTTTTTTTAGTAAATTTATATTTCTAAAAACATTTACCATGTTTTCTAATCATTCACCTATTAATTTCGTTCATTTGATGTAACAGGAAATGTCCAGGTTACAAAATTATTTCAAGGTTATTTAATTTCTCTGGTAGTGTTTATAGTTGAAACAGTGACGAAACATTTTTTTCAGGTTATTTGCTATAGTGATAATATTTTCTATCATCTTGTGAACCACCATTCGGGTTTTATCTAAAATCTCCACCAATTTGCAGCAAGTTTATTTATTCTGTAAATTGTCCCGACTTGATAATAAAATGCCGTAAAATATCAAAAGCGTGTAATCAAATTTATTCATCAAATACTCTGTTATTTTTAATTTGAAAGGAACTATTCCATGAATTCAATCCGCTACCTTATTCTTCCCACCCTGTTATTGATCCTGGTTTCAGTTTTTAATTCAACCGCCCAATGGAGTTCAGATCCTTTGCAGAATTTAGCGGTCGCTGATACCGTTAATGAACAAGTCACACCTAAAATTGTTACGACTTCCGATGGCGGTTGCTACATTTCCTGGTTTGACAGCCGCAATGGAAACTACTGTGTGTATTTGCAGAGGCTCAATTCCCTGGGTGAATCCCAGTTCCCCCATAACGGTCTGTTGATCAGCGACCATCCCCAGGATACCTGGATCACAGATTACGATTTGACCATCGATCCTACCGGTAATGCCATTATTGTCTTCAATGATCTCCGTAATGGAGGATCAAGCGGTTGGGATATCTTCGCCTATAAGATCTCTCCGCAAGGAAATTTTGAGTGGGGTCCGGATGGGATTGGCCTATCAGATATTACTACCTCTGATTTCGAGGTCGCTCCGAAAGTTACCACAACTGCCGATAGCAATGTAACTGTTGCCTGGTTTAAATCCGGCACTCTTGATCAGATTGCACTGCAGCGCTTATCCCCTTCCGGTCAAAAATTGTGGGGAGATTACGGTATTACCCTGACCCCTTCTGCCAATGCCCGCTTATCGTCACCAGATTTAATTGCGGCTGGAAATGACAGCCTCATCCTGCTCTATAAAAGTTCTACCGGACCGGGTTGGTCTCCCACCACTCACCTTTACACTCAAAAGTTCTCGCCACTGGGAAATCCGTTATGGAATCCAGCTGGAGTGCTGATTTATAATTTAGGGGCGATAACCGCCTGGACCGAACCACAGATTTATTCTGATGGTGCCGGTGGTGCTTTCTATACCTGGTACGATGCACCATCCCTTTCTGAATTCAATGTCTGGGTACAGCATGTTTCAGCCCATGGTGATCTGATCTTTCCGCTGAATGGTATCCAGGCTTCTACTGATCCGAGCCGTCTTCACATGTATCCCACTCTTACTTTTCTCCCGGCCAGCAGCGAATTGTTTGTTTTCTGGATCGAGGAAAATTATGATCAGGATCTTTATGGAATTTACGGACAAAAATTTTCCGCTCAGGGTGATCTTCTGTGGACGGACAGCGGTAAACAGTTCTGGCCATTGGGAGGCAACACCATATCCTTCCTGCGCAGCGCAGCCGCCGATACCAGCATATATCTCAGCTATTTTGAGAGTTCGGCACCCAATGCCTTTGATGCCGCAATAAAAGTATTCAGAATAGATCATGATGGCGATTTTATCTGGAATCCAGTGGTTGCTTCCACCGCTACCCTCGGAAACAAAGATGATCTGCTTATGATCACCAATTCCGAAAATCAGACTTTAATGGTCTGGGCTGATGGACGCTATGATATGGGAGATATTTATGCTCAGAATGTTAATTTGAATGGTTCACTGGGTAATGTTCCCACCGGTGCCCATTCTTCCACACCTAAATTTCCTGATGGATATTCCCTGGAGCAAAATTATCCCAATCCCTTCAATCCGAGTACAATAATCAGTTGGCAGTTGGCAGTTGGTAGTTATGTGAAAATTACAGTATTGGATTTAACCGGTCGGGAAGTGGTGGTGCTGGTGAATAATATGCAACCAGCAGGTAAACATCGGCTTGAATTTGATGGTCGGCGATTGGCCAGCGGAATTTATTTTTATCGACTGCAGACCAATAATTTTATTGAAACCAAAAAAATGATCTTGATGAGATAAGGAAAATTTACCTGTTAGCAGATAAGAATACATGCACTACGGTATTCAATTTTGAAAGGATAACAGGATTTACGGGATTTAATGGAAGAATCAGTTATCAATTCTCAGTTTGTAAATATTAGTTGTCAAATAGATCATATATTCTTTATAATTTTTATTGTTTATTTTGTCTTACAGTTAATCCTGTTATCCTGTCAAAAATAAAAGTACTCCTCAATATAATTTCAGGAGAGTGAAAGAAGAATCAGGTATTTCTTTTACTTTTTGCTATTGCATCCTTCACCGCATGCCAGGCCAGGGTGGCACACTTTACCCGCACCGGAAATTTCATTACCCCCTTTAGTGCCGCCAGGTCACCATGCTCATCCAACGTTTCAGCAGCCTTTTCACCCCGCATACTGCCCAGAACATCTTCGATAATCTGCTGCACTTCACTCAACGGTTTTCCCTTGAGCTCATCAGTCATTATCGAAGCTGATGCCATGCTGATCGCACAGCCCGAGCCGGTGAACTTCACTTCCTTCACAATATTTTCATCATTCAGATAAACCATCAATTTGATATGATCCCCGCACACCGGATTTTCCAGCTCCACATTGGTAAAGGACGAATCTCCCTCACCAAAATTATGCGGATGTTTATAATGATCCAGGATAATATCCTGATAAAGTTCATTGAGTTCCATAACCGAAAAACTCCCGTGCTTTCTTCACGATTTCGATAAAAAAGTCAATTTCCTCATAGGTGTTGTAAAAATAAAAACTGGCACGGGTAGTGGCTAGTATTCCCAACTTGCGCATCACCGGTTGGGCACAGTGATGACCCGCCCTTACCGCGATACCTTCACTATCCAGATATTGGGCCATATCATGTGGATGGATCTTGCCCATATAGAACGAGATTACTCCTCCCCGGAAAGGTGCCAATCCAAAAATTTTCATTTCGGTAATTTCCTGCATCCGTGACAGGGCATAGGTAGTAAGTTTCTGCTCATACAGGGTAATTTTTTCCATCCCGATATCGCTGAGATAATCCACTGCCGCCCCCAGACCAATTGCCCCGGCAATGTTGGGAGTTCCCGCCTCGAATTTATGGGGAAGTTCATTCCAGGTGGCTTTATCTAACCAGACTGAACTGATCATCTCTCCCCCGCCCTGATAAGGATCCATGTCTTCTAAAAATTTTTCTTTAGCATACAACACCCCTATACCGGTGGGTCCGCACATTTTATGCCCGGAAAAGGCTAAAAAATCACAGTCTAATTCCTGCACATCAGTGGGTAAGTGCGGAACGGCCTGGGCTGCGTCCAGCAGGACCGGAATGCCGCGTTCGTGAGCTTTCTGAATCAGCCCGCGAACCGGATTAATGGTTCCAAACACATTGGACATATGAGTGACCGAGATCAGCCGGGTCTTTTCAGTGATAAAATGATTCAGATTGGCCATCTGCAAGGTGCCGTTGGATTTAGAGAAGGGAATGAAACGAAGCAATGCCCCGCGGTCTTTTGCCAGCAGCTGCCAGGGTATCAGATTGCTGTGATGTTCCATTTCACTGAGTAGGATCTCATCACCCGGTTTGATAAATTTTCTTCCCCAGGAATGAGCAACCAGATTGATGGCCTCGGTGGTTCCGCGGGTAAAAACAATCTCCCGGGTACTGCGGGAATTGATAAACTGTGCTACTTTCTTCCTGCTATTCTCATAAGCAAAAGTAGCCCGCTCCCCTAATTTGTGAATGGCCCGGTGGACATTGGCATTCTGATGCTGGTAATAATTCTGTAAAGCATCTAAAACGGCCCGTGGTTTTTGGGTAGTGGCAGCATTATCAAAATAGACCAAAGATTTTACTGTTCCGGTCTCCGAAGAAAAACGTTCACTCAATATTGGAAAATCGTTCCGGATCCGTTTTACTTCCAGGATAACATCCGAAACAGATATTTCTTTTTCCAGCACATTATCTGACATAATATACTCCTGCTCAGAAAAAAAATAAAAAAATTACAACTCTAGGAAGATATCCCCATTCTCAATCTTCACTGCATGTGATTTTACCGGCAGCACTGCCGGTAAGGTGAGATTTTTACCGGTTTTGATGTCAAAAATAGCTCCATGCAACGGACACTCTATATTACCATCCTCGATCTCTCCTTCAGATAAAGAAGCTTCTTCGTGCGAGCAGATATCTTCAATCGCGAAATAGCCGTCAGGTAATCGGAATATTGCGATCGGTTTTCCACCACCGCGGTAAACCATTACCTTACCTTTGAATTGCTCGGCGGAACCTATTT
>MESS01000003.1:81687-83212 GCA_001771055.1 Caldithrix sp. RBG_13_44_9 | reverse complement strand
TCATATATTAAACTTAAGGTGATTTGCTCAGTAGACTGCCGAATCTTATATCCTCCTTTTACGCCTTGCACTGATTGTATTAATTCCCGGCGGGCCAGTTGTTGCAGGACCTTCCCCATCAGCTCCTGGGGAATATGATAAGTGTTAGCCAACTCTTTAGCGGTAGTCAACTCCTGCCCGTTTTTTTGTGCCATATGCAATAATCCGATTAAGGCATACTCCACTTTTTTACTGATCCGCAGCATTGTTTATATCCGACAATTTTAGTCCGATTTTGGAATACAATATAGAAAAGGAAAATTTGACAATCAAACACTTCTTCAAATGGGCGTCGGTGATGTTCTCCAATTTTTTTTTAGCCAAGAACGCCAAGGGTCCAACCCCCTATACCGTTATACCGTTATAGAGTTATAGGGGTATAGGGTTAAAAATTGTTACACTTCATGCCAGGAGGCACAAATTTATTTTAATCTTGACTTTTTTGTACAAATGAGTTAAACTATAGCTATAAAATTTCTAAAGGATGTTAACGATGCCCGATGAAAAGAAGAAATCAGAAGACCAGCAAATGCTGGACAAGATAGCTAAAAGTGAATATAAATATGGCTTTACCACCGATATCGAAATGGATACCGCCCCCCGCGGACTAAACGAAGATACCATCCGTTTTATCTCAGCAAAAAAAAATGAACCTGAATTCATGCTGGAGTGGCGTCTCAAAGCTTACCGCCGCTGGTCTAAAATGACTGAACCTAAATGGGCCTTCGTGGAATACCCCCCCATTAATTATCAGGATGCTATCTACTACGCCGCACCCAAATCAAGGCCAACTCTGAAGAGCATGGATGAAGTAGATCCTAAACTATTGGAAACTTTTGAAAAACTGGGAATTCCCCTTGAAGAACGAAAAAGACTGGCGGGAGTGGCAGTAGATGCAGTAATGGATAGTGTCTCGGTGGCCACAACTTTTAAAAAAGAACTGGAAGAATTGGGAATCATTTTCTGTGCAATGTCAGAAGCTATTCAAAAATATCCTGACTTGATTAAAAAATATTTGGGTTCAGTTGTCCCCCCCGGTGATAATTATTTTGCAGCTCTGAATTCCTCAGTCTTTAGTGACGGTTCTTTTGCCTACATCCCCAAAGGTGTCCGTTGCCCAATGGAACTCTCCACCTACTTCCGGATAAATGCCGCCAATACCGGACAATTTGAGCGTACCCTGATCATCGCCGAAGAAGGGGCCTATGTGAGTTATCTGGAAGGATGTACTGCTCCGATCCGGGATGAGAATCAGCTTCACGCCGCAGTAGTAGAACTGATTGCCCATAAAAATGCAGAAATTAAATATTCAACCGTTCAAAACTGGTATCCGGGCGACCAGGATGGCAAAGGTGGAATCTATAATTTTGTAACCAAACGGGGATTGTGCGAGGGAGAAAATTCTAAAATCTCCTGGACCCAGGTGGAAACCGGGTCTGCTATTACCTGGAAATATCCCAGTGTCATTTTGCAGGGTGATAATTCA
>MESS01000003.1:81449-81644 GCA_001771055.1 Caldithrix sp. RBG_13_44_9 | reverse complement strand
AGGCCGATACCGGAACCAAAATGATCCATGTCGGCAAAAATACCCGCAGCCGCATCGTCTCCAAAGGTATTGCCGCCGGAAAAAGCAATAATTCTTATCGCGGGCTGGTTAAAGTCTACCCGACAGCTGAGAATGCCCGCAATTTTTCCCAATGCGATTCTCTTCTGATTGGCGATAAATCCGGAGCTCACACCT
>MESS01000003.1:81234-81376 GCA_001771055.1 Caldithrix sp. RBG_13_44_9 | reverse complement strand
GTTATCTAAGGTAGTTTTATAATTAGTTGAAAAAATAGGGAATACAATTAACAATGAGAGAATGGAAATGTTAGAAATTAAAGGTCTTCATGCGACGGTAGAAGGAAATGAAATTTTAAAAGGGATCGATCTGATTGTCAGA
>MESS01000003.1:66733-81214 GCA_001771055.1 Caldithrix sp. RBG_13_44_9 | reverse complement strand
CATGGGACCCAATGGATCGGGTAAAAGTACTTTAGCAAATGTCCTGGCAGGACGGGAAGAATTCCAGGTCACAGCTGGCAGTATAACCTTCATGGGAAAAAATCTTCTGGAAATGGATCCAGAAGAGCGAGCCCGGGAAGGAGTATTTTTGGCCTTCCAGTATCCGGTGGAAATTCCGGGAGTAAGTATGGCGAATTTCCTCAAACAATCGGTTAATGGAATTCGGAAGTATCGCGGAGAACCGCCTCTTGACTCCCGCCAGTTTCTGAAAAAAATGCGTGAGAAACTCAAATTGGTGGAAATGGACGAAAAATTTCTCAGCCGATCGGTGAATGAAGGATTTTCCGGAGGCGAGAAGAAACGTAATGAGATATTTCAGATGGCCGTACTGGAGCCACGCTTGGCAATCCTGGATGAGACAGATTCCGGACTGGATATCGACGCCCTGAAAATTGTTGCTAATGGAGTAAATCAGCTGCGTACCCCTGAAAATGCCATCATTGTCGTGACTCATTATCAGCGCCTGTTAAATCATATCGTTCCTGATTTTGTGCATGTACTTTTTCAAGGAAAAATTATAGAATCCGGCAATAAAGAATTAGCCTTTCGACTAGAAGAACATGGTTATGATTGGGCAAAAACTGATAGAGAGTCCGAGATTATTGCCTGATCAGAAGGTAGAATGTCATTAGAATGAGCGGAAAATAAATCTATCGGGAAAGAAAATAAGGAATATAATGGTACCTGAAACTATAAATTTAAAAGACTGGTTAATTTCTACTTTCAACAATTTTGAGAATCGCTTAAACGGGAATGCAGATCAGCCCTTCCACCGCTTGCGGAGAGAGGCGATAAGCCATTTTGCCCGGCTTGGATTTCCCAACACCCGGATGGAAGATTGGAAGTACACCAACCTGCAACCACTCCTGGATCAACGCTACCAGCTCTTTGATGATGATCATGAATTAAAACCGGCCGCGGTAGAAAAATTATTCATTGGAAAAAAGAACGACAACCGACTGGTATTTGTTAATGGTAAATTCTCCGAAAAATTTAGCAACCTCCACCTTATCCACCCAGGAATTACCTTATCCAATTTAGAAAAAGCCCTGCAAGACCATCCCCGGATCGTGAACGAATATATTGCTAAATACAGCGATCACCGCCAGGAAGCTTTCACCGCCCTGAATACAGCCTTCGCAAGAGAAGGAATTTTTCTCTATGTACCGCAGGATGTAGTAGTTGAAGAACCGATCTATATCCTTCACATTTTTGATCCGCAGGATGAACCATACCAGGCTCATCCACGGCATTTGCTAGTGGTCGAAAAAAATAGTCAGGTAAAAATCGTCGAATCACATCATTCACTTTCGGACGGACCGGTATTCAATAATTCGGTCACGGAGGTTATTCTAAAAGAAGGTTCCCGTCTGGATTTACTCAAAATTCAGGATGATAACTTTCATTCTATCCGGATTCACCGCACCCAGATTTATCAAGAAAGACAGAGTATCCTGAATTCTTTCAGTATCGATCTGGGCGGTGCCATTGTCCGCAATAATTTAACCGTATCTCTGAATGGTGAAAATTGTGAATCCAACCTTTTCGGTTTTTATCTGGCATCTGGAAATCAATTGATTGACAATCACACCAGTATTGAGCATCTGAAACCTAATTGCAACAGTAATGAACTATATAAGGGAATTCTGAGCGGAAAATCGCGAGGGGTTTTCAGCGGTACCATTTATGTGGCACGCGATGCCCAGAAAACCAATGCTTTCCAATCCAATAAAAATCTGCTGCTCAGTCCAGAAGCGGACATTAACTCCAAACCGCAATTGAAAATCTTTGCGGACGATGTCAAGTGTACTCATGGCGCCACGGTTGGTCAGCTGGATGAGGAAGCTATTTTCTACATGCAGCAGAGAGGAATTCCGCCAGAACAGGCTCAGAATCTGCTGCGTCTGGCTTTTGCCGGTGAAGTAATAGATAAAACGTCTCTTGAAAATGTGCGGGTTTTTCTTCAGGATAGGATTGAGAAACGTTTAGAAAAGGAATTCTAACTTTTTTATGGAGTGATGATAATGAAAAACAGCACCAATAAAAAAGAGCTGGAAAATAAAATAATAGAGGCCATTAAAACCTGTTATGATCCGGAAATTCCGGTAAATATCTATGAAATGGGACTGATCTATGATATTCAAATAGATAACAATCACCTTGTACAAATTAAAATGACGTTGACCTCTCCCGGCTGCCCGGTGGCAGGCACTCTCCCTGGAGAAATACAGGAAAAAGTAAAATCGATAGAGGGAATCAGTAACGCCAAAGTGGAAGTGGTATGGGATCCCCCCTGGAATCCTGATATGATGTCCGAAGAGGCCAAATTAGAACTTGGTTTCATGTAAACAATCCTTCAAAAAACATTAGCAAGAGGTAAATCTTATGGATAAATATGAAATTCAATATAGACCCAATTATGATCCGGCGGCTATTCAATATATGCGGGATGAATTGACCGTGGTGGGATTTACTGAATTATCAACACTGGAAGAGGTTGACCAGACACTGCTACAGCATCCGGAGGAAACCGTTCTGCTGGTGGTAAATTCGGTTTGCGGCTGTGCAGCCGGATCAGCCCGTCCGGGAGTGGCGCTGGCCTTGCAACATAAGGAAATCCCGGACCAGCTGGTTACGGTTTTTGCCGGGATGGATAAAAAAGCGGTGGAATATGTGAGGCAAAGATTTCTCTCCAGCTACGTTCCGTCCTCGCCTTGTTTTGTACTGTTCCGGAACGGTAAAATCGAATTCATTATGGAACGAAAAGATCTGGTAAATAGATCACCCGAAGAGATTTCTGAGATTTTGATCCGGGTATTCGATGAGAAATGCCAGAGACCGGGACCGTCGATCAGTCCGGAAAAATATGCACAATTGGAAAATGTGGTGATATGCAGTTCTCATTTACCTAAATACCAGGGAAATTGAGAAATGAAAATTACCGCCCAGGAGGAATATGGAATCCGGTTGTTATTGCAGATAGCCAGCAGTCCCAACAGTGACGGTATTACTATTCCTCAGCTCAGTGAACAGGAAGGATTATCACCCCATTACGTGGCAAAAATTTGCCGGAATTTACGCCTGGCCGGATTCATCAAAAGTACCCGCGGAAAAGAAGGCGGGTATTTATTGGCTCATCCGGCTGAGCAAATTTCCCTCAATCAGGTTTTGACGATCTTAGGGGGTAAATTATACACTGCAGAATTTTGTCAGAATCATTCGGGATTGATGAAGAACTGCAGTCATTCCTGTGGCTGTGAAGTGCAATCAATTTGGCAACAGGTACAACGAGCGGTAGACGATGTTTTGGATCGGTTTACCCTGCAAGACCTGATCGAATCAGAAAATAACAATCGTAGCAGAACGGGAGTCATAACCAGAAATTCCCGAACTAAAAAATTCATGCCGGAGGCAGCCTCGAAGTAAATCTACCGGAATAAAAGTATGGAACATATTAATAACACGAGAAAAAAATGGAAAATTATAAGCATCCCGAAGTATTGGTCACTACCGATTGGGTCGCGGAACATAAGAACGATCCGGATGTCAGAATCGTTGAATCTGACGAGGATATTTTGTTATATGAAACCGGACATATTCCCAACACCATAAAAATTGACTGGCAAAATGATTTGCAAGATCCGTTGATACGGGATTACCTCCCACCGGAACAATTCGAAAAATTATTAGCCGGTAAGGGAATTGCTTCCGAAAGCAAGGTTGTGTTCTATGGTGATAAAAATAACTGGTGGGCTTGTTATGCGTTCTGGGCTTTTAAATTGTACGGACATAAAAATTGTCTGATCATGGATGGCGGCAGACAGAAATGGATCAGTGAAGGTCGTCCACTCACTAAAGATGTCCCCCATTTCCCGAAAACGAAATATCAAGTGTCCCAATTAAACGAAAAATCAATTCGGGCCTTCCGGGAAAAGGTTATCCTCCACACCCGGGCCAAGAAAGCACTGATCGATGTTCGCTCACCACAGGAGTTCAGCGGTGAACTGCTTCATATGGAAAATTACCCACAGGAAGGTGCCTTACGCGGCGGTCATATCCCCCAGGCTCAAAATGTCCCGTGGGCAAAAGCGGTAAAAGATGATGGTACTTTTAGATCATATGAAGAGTTGATTGAAATTTATCAGGTCGGTGCAAAGTTAAAAGCAGAGGAAGATATTATTGCCTATTGCCGGATTGGTGAACGTTCCGCTCACACCTGGTTTGTTCTTACTTATTTGTTAGGGTATCCGAAAGTAAAGAATTACGACGGTTCATGGACGGAGTGGGGGAATATGGTGCGGGCGCCCATTGAGAGGTGAACCGGTGGTGTAAGGGTATAAAGGGATAGAGGTATAGCGGTATATGATAACAGGTATAAGGATTTAGTATAAGATCCTACTTAGGTGGATTTTCAGGAGAAGAAATTATTGGTCATCCTTTTGATGTTTTAAGTTTTTCGGATTGTATTAAAAAAAAATTCCAAAAAAATTATACCTCTTCTCCGACCCAAGACCTGGCTGAGATAACCAGAAATAAAAGGACGTTTAAATTTCCCAATGCCGAAATTACAGGAAATCATTAAGGAATTCCAGGAAACCGATGAAGATTTCCGCCTGGATTTATTACTGGATTACTCTGAAAAATTACCCCATCTTCCAGAAGAAATTCAAAACCATCTGCGCCAGGAACAGCACCAGATACCGGAATGCCAGACTCCGGTCTACCTGGAGGTATTCACTCAGAATCAGCATCTGAAAATCCGGGCTGAGGTTCCACCTGAATCTCCCACCGTCCGGGGAATCATTTCAATATTATTCTCTGCCCTTGATAGTTGTTTACTGAAAAATCTGGAAGAAATTCCCATCGATTTATTGCGTCGTCTGGGCCTGGATAAAAAAATTGGAACCCTGCGTTCGCACGGTATCAATGCCATCGTACATCGGATACGCCATGAGATCAAGCAGTTGGGAGCGATTGAATGATGATGAATTTTATTGCTACCTAGACGTGAAGTACGCTTCGAGCCGCCCAACCGACAAAAAAAGAAATTGTTGCCACCCCCAGGCTGATCAGCACCATTTCCCAGAAAAACTTTTTAAAGGAAATTCCTTTTACCACTGATACAAACTGGGCGAAAGCCAGGATAATCAGAATGGCAATAATCAACGTGAATCCCAGTGCGGTGTAATAGTTCGTCAATAAAAAGTAAGGCATCACCAGCAGAATTACCGCCACAATATAAGCAATGCCGGTATAGAAAGACGCCCGTAACGGATCCTTGCCTTCTTTTTCTGATTTTTGGGACAGGTATTCAGAAGCTGCCATGGACAGAGACGCAGCGATACCGGTAATTAATCCAGCCAGACCGATGAGCCGGGTATTCTGGAGAGCCAGGGTGAATCCTGCCAGGGCTCCGGTTAATTCCACCAGCGCATCATTTAAACCCAGCACCATTGAACCGATATAGTTGATCCGTTCTTCATCGATCATTTCCACCAACAGATTTTCATGCTCATTCTCTTCTTTGATAATCTGGGAGGCTTCGGGGATTATTGATTCGACTATAGCATATGACTGCTCAGCGCGTACTTCCCCATGTTCCATCATCTTAATAGCAAAGGTCAGTCCCAAAATCCGCGCCAATAACAGGTATAAAAAAACCAGAAAACGATTCGGTTTTATTTCTAGATTGGTGTAAGATTTCCACCCATGGTAATGCCGCAATTCATCGTCAGCTATTTTTTGCAGAATCTCACTATTTTTTCCGCCAACCCTCCTGGCCAATGCTTGATATACATGGTATTCAGTAATCTCATTTCTTTGGAACATCCTTAAAATTTTAATAGTCTCAGGATCAGAAAGTCGTTTTTCCATAGAGCACCTTCACTACATTTAAATTTTAATCTAACTGATTGAGATTATTTGGAAGCGGATTTCAGTTCCTCCCAAGCATCATATGCCCGGCGCAGGTGCGGGATGGTAATCGATCCACCCACAATCAGGCTGATCGATAAGGCTTCTTCTAATTCCTGATCTGTGGTACCTTCTTCAAAACAGCGAATAATATGATACTTAATGCAGTCATCGCAGCGCAGCACTACTGACGCTACCAGTCCAAGCAGCTCCTTAGTTTTCACTGGCAAGGCCCTCTCTGCACGGTAAACTTGTGAATCCAGGCTATAGAATCTCTTTGTTTCCAAGCCAGCGTATTTCATCACAATTTCATTTAACCTCTCCCGTTCCTTTTTAAATTCGACGACTGATTCTCTTTGGGCCATTTTATCCTCCTTTTAAAGCAAGAACATTTATACTGAGTAGAATTAGCTAAAAAGTGTAAACAAAACTTTGATCATTTTGAGAAAAGAATCATCACCCATAGACCCGGAAATTGTTTAGAGTAGATAAATATTATTGGCCCGGCATTTCTGGATCATCTCATCAGACCAGATGCTGCTTTGGACTTCACCAATATGGGCTTTACGTAGGAAAAACATACATAAACGGGATTGACCGATTCCACCCCCAATGGATTGCGGCAGGGAATTTTCCAGTAAACGCTTGTGAAAATACAATTCTTTCCGGTTTAGTACATCCTGGATTGCCAATTGTTGCAGCAGTGTCTCAGCATCTACTCTTATACCCATCGATGATAGCTCGAAGGCACAATCAAGAACAGGATAAAACACCAGGATGTCCCCATTCAAACCCCGCTTGCCCTTGGGGGTAGGGGAATACCAATCATCATAATCAGGTGCTCTGCTGTCATGCGGCTGACCATTCTTCAGATTGGCTCCAATTCCAATTAAAAAAACCGCCTTTTTTTCCTTACAGATGATATTCTCCCTCTGTTTAGGAGAATAATCGGGATAACTATCTTCCAAATCCTCCGCATGGATAAAAGTGATCTCTTCTGGTAAAACTGGTTTTATTTCCGGGTAGAGATAACCGATATACTTTTCAGTTCGTTTAATTACGTCATAAATTTTATCTACAATTTTCTTGAGATAATTTAGATTTCGATCCTTCCGGGGGATCACTTTTTCCCAGTCCCACTGGTCAACATAGAGGGAATGCAGGTTGTCCAGTCTTTCATCCGGCCGAATGGCATTCATATCGGTATACAAACCATCGCCAACTTTAAATTGGTAGTCCGCCAACACTAACCTTTTCCATTTGGCCAATGATTGAACAATTTCTACCGGAAGATTATTCAGATCTTTCACAAAAAAAGATACAGGTTTTTCAACACTGTTCAAATCATCATTAATACCGGTGTGAGATTTAACAAACAGTGGAGCGGTAACTCGAATCAAATTTAACTCAAAGGCCAAATTGATCTGAAAGAACTCCTTAATATGGCGAATCGCCTGTTCAGTCTGCTTGAGACCCAGTACCGAAGTATATCCGGTCGGAATAATCAAATTTTCAATCATATCTCTCTCGACAACAATTAAAACCACCGAAATGATAAGAATTTATAAAAGCTTTATAAAGCATTATTATAGTTTCATTTTAAATATCCCTCGGATATAATTTACCTCTTAAAAAAATAATTGACAGAAAAATAATGTCCAATTTATGAATGCCTTCAACATTTATACAAAAAAATACTTTTTTGATTTTTTATTGAATTGACATTTAAGATGAATGTATTTAGATTTTTTTGCTGATGATATCAGAAAATTCAGAAATAAAAAATAGGTAAGAAAACATAAGGAGTACTGCAGTGGCAAACGCAAAATTTAACCTTCCACTTCCCCCCAATGAACCGATAAGGTCCTATTCTCCAGGTTCAGCCGAGAAAATCCAACTGAAAGCGAAACTGACTGAACTGCAGGGAAAGCAGATTGAAATTCCGCTTATCATTGGAGGAAAAGAGATAAAAACCGGGAAAAAAGGAAAATGCATCCTTCCTCATGATCATCAGATAGTAGTGGCAGAATATCATCAGGCCGGGGAAAAAGAAGTTCAGATGGCTATAACCGCCGCTCTGGAAGCTCAAAAAAAATGGGCTGCCATGCAATGGTACGACCGGGCAGCAATCTTTATGAAAGCGGCCAACCTGCTGGCCGGTCCCTGGCGCGATACTTCGAATGCCGCCACTATGCTGGGCCAAAGTAAAAATGCTTTCCAGGCGGAGATCGATGCCGCAGCCGAATTAACCGATTTTTTCCGCTTCAACTGTTACTATGCTATGCAGATCTTTGAACAGCAACCCCCCTACTCTCCCCTGGGCAGTTGGAATCGGTTGGAATATCGGCCCCTGGAAGGTTTTATTTTTGCCGTGACCCCATTTAATTTCACCTCTATTGCCGGAAATCTTCCCTCTTGTCCGGCTATCATGGGAAATGTCGCCTTATGGAAGCCAGCTTCCAGTGCAGTTTACTCCGCTTACTTTTTAATGAAACTCTTTCAGGAAGCCGGGGTGCCAGAAGGAGTGATCAATTTCATTCCCGGTTCCGGTGGTCAGGTCGGAAATCCTGTTTTAAACTCTCCTCATCTGGCAGGAATCCATTTTACCGGAAGCACTGCCACTTTCCAAAGCATGTGGAAAACGGTGGGAGAAAATATCAGCAGATACCGCGGCTATCCCCGCATTGTGGGCGAGACCGGCGGAAAAGATTTTATTTTTGCACACCAAAGTGCTGACCTGACTGCCTTAGGTGTGGCATTGATCCGCGGAGCATTTGAATATCAGGGACAAAAATGTTCGGCCGCCTCCCGGGCTTATATTCCCAGGTCGATCTGGGCGGATTTAAAATCCTATCTTTTGCAGGAATTAAAAACCATCAAGATGGGAGATGTGGAAGATTTTACCAATTTCATGAATGCTGTAATTGACCGGGGAGCCTTCAGCACCATCACCGAATATATTGAATATATTAAAAAATCGAAGGATGCCGAAATTATTCATGGAGGAAATTACGATGATAAAAAAGGATTCTTTATTGAGCCTACGGTGGTGGTGGCAAAAGATCCGAAATTCCGCACCATGCAGGAGGAGATCTTCGGCCCGGTGCTCACCCTCTACATCTATGACGATAATAAATACGAAGAGACCCTTCACCTCTGCGATGAGACTTCTCCTTATGCTCTAACCGGAGCAATCTTTTCGCAGGACCGATATGCGATAGAACTGGCGGATAGAATTCTGGTAAATGCAGCCGGTAATTTTTACATCAATGATAAACCGACTGGGGCAGTGGTCGGCCAGCAGCCTTTCGGCGGCGGGCGGGCCAGCGGCACCAATGATAAGGCCGGCAGTTACCTGAATATGATCCGCTGGGTAACTCCCCGCACCCTCAAGGAGAATTTTATTCCCCCCAAGGATTACCGCTATCCCTTTATGAAGGAAAAATAATTCTGAGATCACCACAAAATGAAGGACCCCCTGATTATCCGGGGGTCTTTTTTTGAGGAATTATCACAAAATAACCATTAATAATTAGCCGATCATTTCACGGCTGACAAAACTGTTCAAAGTTGACAGAAGGAGTAGGAGGGAAATAGTCCTTTATGACTTTATTTTCGCTTTATCATTTTTCGAAGCAGGTAAATATCCTCACGGTACGCTTCCTCCCCTCCCGGTATTTCCAGGATAAAAGGAATTTCCCGCAAATCAGGATCTTTCAATAAAGTAGCAAAACCCCTAAGACCAATCTCCCCTTCCCCAATACGGGCGTGGCGGTCTACCCTGCTTCCCATATCTTTCTTACTGTCATTGGCATGAATGATTTTCAATCTTTCCAGGCCGATAATTCGCTCAAATTTCTGTTTGCTGCTCTCCCAGACCTTTTTATTCCGCAGATCATATCCGGCAGCAAATATGTGACAGGTATCCAGGCATACCCCGATTTTTTCTTTCAGTCCGCTCTGGTCAATCAGGTATTTCAACTGCTCAAAAGTATAACCCAGATTGCTTCCCTGCCCGGCGGTGGTTTCGAGTAAAATTGAAGTTTTTAAAACCCCGGCTTCTTCATAACATTGACGCAGTGCGTCTGCCAGCTGATCCAATCCTTTTTGTTCCCCTTCTCCCAGATGTGATCCCGGATGCATGACTAAATATGGAATCCGTAAGATCTCACAACGCTGCAGTTCATCAACTACGGCTTCAAATGATTTCTGATAAATGAGTTTATCAGTACCAGCCAGATTTATCAGGTAAGAATCATGAACCACTATCGGTATTACTCCGGTCTCCGCAACAGCCCTTTGAAATTTATCGACTTCTTCAGAAGAAAGGGATCTTCCCCACCATTGCATCTGATTCTTGCCGAAAATCTGCACTACATCACAGCCTATTTCTTTTCCAGAATAGACAGCGTTTTGCAATCCTCCGGCGATAGAAGTATGAGCACCCATTGGAGGAAATTTTTTAGATAGTGAATCAGACTTCGGAGAAGTTGTCATGTTCAATGAATAAAAATGAGATTTTTTCTAAATACCGAAATTGATCTGGGAAGGCAAAAAGGTATATTTAAAAAATTCTTACTTAGCTCCCCATTAAAGATGCTTCAATCCATTCCAATGGAAAAGCAGAAAATTAAATTTTATAAGAAAATTCAACAATCCTTAGCCGAGCTTGCTTTCATATCAACTACCGGTATTGTCAATCCATTATCCATTATCCCTTAATCTTTGTCTTCTGTCTTATTTTTTAATCTACAACCTTATCCTGGCTGCGGCCAGCAATTGCCCGGTATCAGTTCTTACCGCCCGCATGAAAATCACCGGATCCATACCAGCGTATCCCAGATCACCCAGAAAGATGATGTTGCTTTTCAGAAGCTGCATAAGTTCTTGATAATTTTCCTCAGCTATCAAGCCGGCCAATGATAATCCCTTCTCGGTCAATATTTGATCCAGTCGATCCCGCTCCACCAATTTCATTCGATAGGTTGATATCAGGGATATCATACTGGTTTGATAAAGATAATCTGCTAACTCTTTGAGCTCATGGGCTTGGGCGGCAATGGGTGCCATAACCACCACCGGTTCCTGGTCAAACGATTCCTGTAAACTTTTAACGATTTGTACCCACAGATTATCTAACCGGATTTTAAGGTGACCTTCCTGAATGACCGGTTCGACAACCTTCCTGGCAATCTGTTCTTCCGGAAGCTGGTATGATATTTCCTTTTTGACGATATTCACCACCAAATCATCCAGGTTATGGGACTCATAATTATCACCGGTATGATGACTCACTTTTCCGGTATCGGTCCCATCACTCTCTCCTTTTTCGCCATAAGTCAAAAAAATAAATTCACCATAACTGAGTACCGCAATCTGGCGGAAGACATATTCGGCAGCGATATCCAGACCCGAAGCACCAATAGTGTACAGTTTAATTGCCCTTTGATTGGCTTCTTTAGCGGCATCAAGATAGGTATAGGTTTGATCATAGTCCAGGTGGGGTGGGGCATCAGCAACCAGAAAGGCAATCTTCAGGTTGTTAGCCGACCAACTCAGGGATTGCAGAGATTCCTTTAAGGCAATCTGGATATCCTCCGGATTATCACCACCACCTCCGGATTCTACCCGATCCAGATATATTTGAAACTCCTCGATACTCTCAGTAAAATCAAATTTCTGAACCAGATATTTATCTCCTCTGTCCCGATAGAGAATTAACCCGAAGCGCAAGGGAAGAAATTTATACTGATTATGAATTCTGGTAAAAATAGAATAGATATTATCCTGTAACTGCTGGATCTCGTCTCCCATACTGCCGGTAGTATCGAGAATGAACAGAATGTCCACCGATATCTCGGCTGTACGGACGGCCTGTGGAATTTTAATAACGGTAATGCGGTCATGCGAAATCTTCATTTCTTTCTGCAGCCGGTAGTTTTGATAGTCTATTTCCACTGAAAGCAAGTCGGTGGCTGCTTTACTGAAGAGAATATAAGGATAGATAATATTCTCACCATTGGAATAGGTTAGAGACTTCCACTCTTCATCACCGCCGGTCGAAAAAATTCTGAAGGGTACATTGAATAATGGACGATCAGAATCGTCAACAATCCTTAAGATCAGCCGGTCTTCAAAATTGCGATGATAAACATCCTTGATATCCTTAAAGCGCTGTAAGTAATCCAGATAAAAAGGATACTCTTCATTATCATTATGTGTCGCTGCCTTTATTTCAGGAATTTGCCTCTGATGATCACTTTCAATGGGAGAAAAATCTGCCGAAGGTTCTACCGGTACTACTTTTGTTCCCTGGGGAATAATGGTAGTTTCAGCGTGAAACTTCGGCGAACCTTGTCCGCTTTTCACATCCAGTAATGAATCAGACCCTTCAGAGATTGATTTAAGCCTTACATCCAACTTGTAATGTTCTCCATAGCCAATGTTTATTTGTCGAATAGTGACCGGAAAGTAGTAGGATAAATTAAAGTCAATAGTATATTGCCCGGCAGCCAGATCTTTAAAAGAAAAATTCCCAGTATCATCAGTGAAAGTCGTGGCTTCGTATCCGCGAAGCCTCGCCTTGACCTTCGGTAACTTCGACCCCGATTCATTATCTTCAACTGTTCCATAAATCTCGCTGATGCCTGGCGGGAGAGGTTTTGGCATCGGAGCACAGGTTAGATTTAAAAAGAGCAAACAGGTTAATCCGAAACAGAAAATTTTTGCTTCCATGGTTTTTACTCCTCCCGGTTATTGATTCTTAATTAAATGGGACGAGAATGACCACCAAAAAGAAATTTACTCAGCTTTCCATCTTCTGTCGCAAGGTCTGATAATAAATGTCCAGGATTTTCCGCAGTGGAAGATTTATCCAGTTTCCAATCACCAATTGGTCACCGCCCACTTTTCCCAGATAATTTAAAATAATATTTTGTTTACTGAAGAAATTTTCTACTGTTTCCCTGTTTCGTGGTGAGAGCGAAATGACTACCCGCGATTGAGTTTCACTGAACAGAAACCATTCGGGACGCAGTTTGCTGGCTGGCAATTCAATTACTGCACCCAGCGGATTGTTTTTATTGATAATGCAGGATTCGGCCAAAGCCACTGCCACTCCCCCGTCGGAAACATCATGGGCAGATCTGATCCATCCTTCTCTAATGGCCTGCAGCAAGCTTTGCTGCATAAGACGTTCTCTTTCCAGATCGAGTTGCGGACAATCTCCGCTGATCTTTCCATAATACTCTTTGAGAAATTCGCTGCCGCCGATATCAACTCCAGTTTCTCCAATAAGATATATCAAATCTCCTTTATCTTTGAAGTCTGCACTGGTAATGTGGGAGAGATCCTCGATCAATCCCACCATCCCAACCACCGGAGTAGGATAAACCGCACTCTCTGGACTCTCATTATAGAAGCTGACATTACCGCCGGTCACCGGGGTATCAAATGCCCGGCAGGCTTCACCCATTCCAGCTACTGCCTCCCGGAACATATAAAACATTTCCGGTTTATAGGGATTGCCGAAATTAAGACAATTGGTAATGGCCAAAGGCTGGGCTCCGGTACAAACCACATTGCGGGCCGATTCCGCTACCGCAATCTGCCCTCCCCTCCGCGGATTCAGATACACATACCGGCCGTTACCATCGGTCTTCATCGAAATGGCTTTATTGGTTTTTTTAATACGAATTACGGCTGCATCCCCGCCGGGAAAGATCGAGGTATTGGTCCGAACCATATGGTCATATTGTTGATATACCCATTGCTTGGAAACAATATTGGGAGACGAGAATACTTTCAGAAATGCCTGCTCCAAATTTTTCACCGCTTCCAGTTTTTCAAAATCGAATTGCTGAACATCCCCCAGGTAAGCCGGACGCTGATATTCACGATGATAGACTGGTGCACCTCCACCCAGTACACAATCATACGGAGGCAGCTCTGCTACCTTCTTCCCCTGAGAATAGACTTTCAACACCGGTTCATCGGTCACCCGGCCGACTTCCTCACAGATCAGTTCCCATTTATCACAGATCTCCTTAATCCTTTTTTCCTTACCCTTTTTACCAACAATGAGCATCCGTTCCTGCGATTCAGACAACATGATCTCGTAAGGTGTCATACCTTCTTCACGGACCGGCACTTTATCCAGATCGATGATCATTCCGCAATTACCGCGGGCGCTCATTTCAGTGGTACTGCAGGTAATTCCAGCAGCTCCCATATCCTGAATGCCCACCAGTATCTTTTCTCGGATCATCTCCAGGCTCGCTTCCAGCAACAACTTCTCGCTGAAAGGATCCCCCACCTGTACATTGGGGCGCCGCTCTTCTGATTTTTCACTCAATTCTTCCGAAGCAAAGGTCGCTCCGTGGATCCCATCCCGCCCGGTACGGGAGCCTATGACAAATACCGGATTTCCCTCCCCTTTGGCAATAGCTGAAGCGGTTTGCTCATGTTTGACGATCCCCACTGTCATGGCATTCACCAGTGGATTATTAC
>MESS01000003.1:60521-66712 GCA_001771055.1 Caldithrix sp. RBG_13_44_9 | reverse complement strand
CTTCTCCGGCCACGGTAGGTACACCCAGACAGTTTCCATAGTCCCCAATGCCTCGAACTACCCCATCGAAGAGATAGCGGTTGCGGGCTTTATCCAGATGACCGAAACGCAGGGAGTCCAGGGCGGCAATTGGCCGGGCACCCATGGTAAAGATATCCCGCATAATGCCTCCCACTCCAGTGGCTGCACCCTGATAGGGCTCAACCGCTGAAGGGTGGTTATGACTTTCAATTTTAAAGCAGACTGCCAGACCATCACCAATGTCCACCAGTCCGGCATTCTCTTCACCGGCGCCAACCAGCAGGCGTTTTCCGCTGCGGGGGAGCTTCTTTAATTCGGCAATAGAATTTTTATACGAACAATGTTCGCTCCACATTACCGAAAAAATACCCAACTCGGTAAAAGTGGGTATCCTCCCAAGAATTTGCTTGATTTTTTCAAATTCCTGTTCATTCAGACTATGCTGTAATGCCAGTTCAAGGGTCACTTCTGGTTCATGCATGCAGATACTCCCGGATAATTTTAGAGTTAGATTTTACAGAAAATTAGTGGTTTTTGCAAGAAATGTATCAAATCCTTTATCTGTCTTTTCTTGACAGAAAGAAACTAAATGAAAACAAAAATGGTTTGCTTATTTTGAGCTTAATACTTAAAATCGCATTCAATTCAAATTAAGGATTCTCATGTCAAACAAATCTAAATTCAAAGACGAGGGTGAAGCCTTACAAAATCTGGCTGAAGCCTATCGCAAAATAGACCAGGAAATAAAAAAAGTAATCATTGGCCAGCAGGAAATTATCGATCAGCTGCTGATCACCCTTTTTTCACGCGGGCATTGCCTGATTGTGGGCGTTCCCGGTCTGGCTAAAACTTTATTGATCAGCACCCTGGCCCAGGTATTGGATCTTAAATTTAACCGCATCCAGTTTACCCCGGATTTAATGCCGTCGGATATCACTGGGACGGAAATTATTGAAGAGGATATCAGCAGCGGTAAAAAATCTTTCCGCTTTGTAAAGGGACCGGTGTTCGCCAACATCATCCTGGCCGATGAGATCAACCGCACTCCTCCCAAGACCCAGGCCGCCCTGCTGGAAGCCATGCAGGAACACAAAGTAACTGCTGCTGGTGAGACCCATACCCTGCAGGAACCTTTTTTTGTTCTGGCCACTCAAAATCCCATCGAACAGGAAGGCACTTACCCCTTACCGGAAGCACAACTGGACCGTTTCATGTTCAATCTATGGATGGATTATCCCACTTTTTCCCAGGAGATGCAAATCGTTAAATCTACCACCAGTTATTACTTGCCTCACCTGGATAAAATAATGACCCAGGAAGAAATTCTGAATTATCAGGATGCTATCCGCAAAATACCGGTAGCTGATAACGTCGTTGAATATGCAGTACAGTTAGTGGGACAAACCCGGCCGAACAATCCGCAGGCTCCTGAATACATAAAGAACTGGATCAACTGGGGAGCAGGCCCGCGAGCTTCCCAGTATCTCATTCTGGGAGCTAAAACCCGGGCAGCCCTGCAGGGTCGCTACACCCCGGATATTGAAGATGTGAAGCAATGTGCACTGCCAGTGCTGCGTCACCGGCTGGTAACCAATTTTAATGCCGAAGCTGAAGGCGTGAATACCCTGCAAATTGTGGAAAAATTAATGAAGGAAGATCGCCAGCCCTGAACTGAATAATTAAGAAATATGATCGATGACCAAGAGCCTATTTTTTCATGATCTGGTTTAACCGGTGGAAAAAATAAAGAACTTCCGTAGTGGCCATACCCGAGGGCCGGACTGCTACTCCTTCTTGACTTGTAAGAGCGGGATCTAGAATATGGGGAATATAACCAAGAATACCTTTACGCAACTCCTCTTCAAAATGCCTGGAAATGGTCTGAAAATATCGTAAAAGAAATTCCTTGTCTTTCATGATCATTTCCCAGCCATCCAGATAATCTCCAATCAATATGGGTGAGTTTATAAATTCAGGAGGATCTTTCACCCTCAGCGGATACTTAATCCCGGATTCGGTGAGAAATTGTTTAATCAGTAATCGATAGAAAATTTGTGCCGGTTTCTCCTCCAGAAGCGGAAAAGGAAATGTCAGGGCATAAATCATGCTGGGGTGGAATGCATATGCAAATTTTTCATCGGCTTGATACGGATTGGCAATTACCGTCCGGACATATTGATGATAAAAACGTTGTTTTATTTTTTTTACCCGGCGTTGGTATCTTCTCACCCGCACTTTTTTCATATCTGCCAACTGAATAACCATATTCAAAGCATTATACCAGAAGATGTTCAGAATAAAGTTCTGTCGCAGCGGGTAAAATATTTCATAATCACTTTTCGGTTCCAGATCAGACTTCCGGTACTGCCTCTCCAGTAATTTATTTCTTTTAAGTTTGTAATAAATGAGCTTATTCTTCCGAATCAATTCCAGAATCTGCAGGATGATCTCTATTGAAGTGAATACCGCCTCACCTCTATCATGTCGCAAGTGATAGTGGTATAAAAAAAAGATGATAAAAAAGGGAGTCGCTGGATCGACCTTGATCTCCCTCCCCATCCCCTGTAACAATTCTTCCAAATTGCTGTTCTTCAATAAAGTAATGAGTGATTCATGGTATTTATGCACTTCACTCCATTCAATTCCGCTTTGCAGCAAGCGGGAACTCATCAGGCAATGCATTGACAAATAAAAGGTTTTATCAAACAGATCGGTACCAAAAAAACGGCTTTCCCGGTAATGAACATTCTGAAAGTGGCAGATTTTACCAAATAGATAGTTCTCCGCTTCAGTCCGTTTGTGAATAGATCTTAAAAACAAGGATCGTTTCTCTTTCTCGTGTTCATATTGTTCTGGAAGCTCAGCAGGATCAACCTGCTGTAAGGTAATTGAAAGATAAAGCGGGTTATTTTTTTCCAGACCAACCTCAAAAAAGCCAGGATTTAACAAGTCTTCGGGATTTTCTACCGATCGTTCATGACGGTAGACAAAATTGTGATACCAGACCGGTGAGTTAATAAATTGACCTGCAGAATACTGCATGAAAATTTCCGGTAATTCAGGATTAGGAAGAAAACGAAATTGCCGATCCATAATGAAGGTTTCGGTATTCTCAAAATGTTCGGGATTTACATTTTCATCTATCAACCGGAAAGCAAAAAACGGCCTGACTACCAAACGGGTGCCTGGTGGTACATCCCCCTGGATTTGATAAAGAATGATCAACTGGGTTTTATCAGGTAACAGACAGAGGGATTTTTCGATCCGGGTTGTGCGGCAGGAAAAGTGAAAAGTTGGAAATGGATCTAATTCAAATTTTTCCAAATATTTAAGCCCCGCAAAAATCGGATGATTTTGATACTCAACATTATACAGGGGGTGAGCTTCTTTATCAATAAAGACTTCTTCCTGCAAATGCGAAAGCACCAGAAAGGGCTTGGTACCAGTCTTTACCGGGATAAGAAATAACCCGTGCTTCTTACGGGTATTTGATCCCAAAATCGTTGAGGAGGAATAGTTTCCTCCAGCCTCAAGTTCGATCCATTCCCTGGATAACGAATACGCCAGATCATCCAGTTCTGGTCTTTTGAAGGATATCTTCATTTACACAGCCATTAAAATGGCCAGTTCCCTTCATTTTTTGTTAACCGTTTGTCGCAAATTGAATTTAAATCAGATTTTCCCGGCTATCGTTAACGATATCACAAAATCGATCGTAGAATTTTAAGTATTAAGGCCGATCCAATGCCTGCTGCGCCTGGTCTATCGGCAAATATTAATCAGACCACAGAAAAATCTGGCCAAGAAAGAATAGAATAGCGGTTTGAATAATGGTTTCAGGTACATCAAACATCCCGGTATGAAGCGCAGGAGTCACGTTCCCTTGAGAGGTACCAAAGCGGACCATGGCAGCCGGTGTATGTTGACTATACCAGCCGAAATCGTCTCCACCCATCGAGCGATAGTCATCTTCCGGCAAGACGTCCACTGCCTTTGTCACAGTCAAATTTTGCAGGAAACGCTGGATGATTTTATGGTCATTATAAACCGGCGGGGATCCCTGGTGTACTTGTAGATGAATCTTCACGCCTGTTTCAATTTCTATGAGGGCATTTATCCGCCTGACTTCTTCCAGGTAGGTCTCCCAGTTCTCAGGTTCGGTAATTCGCAGGGTGGCGCCCAGTTTAGCCCAGGCCGGAATAACGTTATAGGCCACATTTTCGGTCTGGAATTGAGTGAAGGTTAAAACTACCGGAAATTCCGGAGAAATCCATTGCCGCTCACTGGCTTCCTGTAACAGGTGTATTATTTTTTGTCCGGCCAGAATGGGATTAGATCCCAGCTGTGGACGTGCTGAATGAGCAGATTTTCCAATTAACTCCCATTCCAATTTGTTACTTTGGGCGTTCACCCACCCTGCGGTTAAACCAACAGTTCCCAAAGGAAGCATCGGCTCCACATGCAGAGACCAAATGGTCTGGATGTTTTGCAAAACCCCCTTTTCAATCATCAGCGGGGCCCCGCTGGGAACCGGTTCTTCGGCCGGTTGGAAAATCAGCCGGACATTTACCGGAATCGGCCATTTTTCTTTCAATAGAACTGCGGCAATTCCACAGAGCACGGTAGTATGGACATCATGACCACAGGCGTGACAAATTCCTGGCCGCTGTGAGCGGTATGATACCTGTTTGAGATCATCCAGTTCCAAAGCATCAATATCTGCCCTGATGGCAATCCATGGAAGATGGTCTCGAAACTGCAGATTGGTTACCACTCCGGTCGGGAGAGGACGAGATATTTCCAGACCACCCAGTGATTGTAAAAAATGAATGATTTTTTCAGTTGTTTTATATTCCTGAAAACCTGCTTCCGGTTCCTGGTGGAGAGATCTTCTCAGTGAAACCAGATCAGGAAAAACATGGTCAATAATTTTTTTTAATTTCTGTTGTGGAAATTGCGGATTTCTATTCAAAATTCACCCGTGATAATATCGGATCAGCGCTGAATAATAATCTCGGTTTTCAATTGAAACAAGGCGATTTTCGAACACGATAAACTTAACAGTCCCGCAACATTTACTATTAACAACCGTCTATTACCAAAACTGGAGAATGAAAATGAGATACCTTATGCTGATATCCAATTATTTTGCCTTGTTTTTTATATTGCTCGTTATATCCTGCGATTCAACCACCATTAACAAATCTCTGACTATCCAGGACCGGGAAAAGGTGAAAGGAGACATAAGCTCAGTTAATGGCAATATTCGGGTTGGAGAAGAATGCCTGATTTATGGGGATTGTCAAACCATCAATGGAAGTATAAAAATTGGGAAAAATTCGGAGATTGAAGGTCTGCAATCAGTAAATGGAACGATAATGGTGGGGGAGCGAGTGGAGGTCAAAAGGAGTATCAGGTCGGTGAACGGCAGTGTGGAGGTTGCAGAGGATTCCCGAATTCAGGGTGAAATCACCACCATCAACGGCGATATTGAATTACATAAAACCTGGATCAAACAGGATCTGGAAACCCGGCATGGTGACATCCTGTTGGACCAGGGAACTGAACTGAAAGGTGATATCATCATCCGGGGGGATTCAGAAAAACATGATCGACTGTTAACCATTCAGATCCTGAATGGCTCGAAAGTGCAGGGTGATGTCCGGGTTATGAATCCGGACCGTCGGGTAGAAGTTCACGTCTCTGCAGATAGTGAAATACTGGGAGAAGTAATTCATGCAAAAGTGGTAAAAGATTCTTAAGAAAGGGATAAAAATAATTTTAAAAAGACTTGAACTTTTTCCGCATCGCTTCCCATCAAAATTTTGAATATAGGGAGATAGTATTCCATAGGCTTGGTTTAAATTTCTACAAAAACTCAATAGTTTTCCTCTAAAAATCGTTGATCAGTCGGAAGTGAAGCTTACCTTCACTGAAAGAAAGGCCTTTGGCCATTCCAAAATCTACCTGCAGAATTCCCAGTGGACCGGGAAAACTGATTCCCAATCCATAGCCGCTTAAAAATTCATCCTTTACATCTGGTAATTCCCGCTCATAATATCCCAGATCGGTAAAGAAAAAGAGCCGGGCCAGCGGAGCCAGCAGGAAGCGATATTCAATATTCGCCCAGCCGACTTTTTCACCATAGAACTGATCCTCCCGATAGCCGC
>MESS01000003.1:60053-60425 GCA_001771055.1 Caldithrix sp. RBG_13_44_9 | reverse complement strand
CCTGCCGGGTAAAGGTACTCAGGAAATATCCAAATTGCCCCTTCACTTTAGTCACCTTACTTTTCTCAATCAACGAATCCTGTTCCAGGAGATAGGAGGGTCCCACATTACGCTGAGTACCATAATCGTATTGCAGATTAAACAACAATCCGCTTCTGGGATTATAAAAATCGTCCCGGGTATCCCACTGGATGCCTAATTCGGTATGAAAAGATTTAGTTTGCGGCAGTCGTTGTACTACACTCGCCAGCGAATCCGGAAAAACCTGGCGGCTGTAAATCCGGGCCAGGCCGGTAAGGGTTTCATTGAGTGGGATCTCTGCATTCAGGGAGTACTCCCATTCAATATAAGTGGTATCTCTGATCAGACGAT
>MESS01000003.1:58822-59916 GCA_001771055.1 Caldithrix sp. RBG_13_44_9 | reverse complement strand
CCGATATTGAACATACCGCTGAAATAACCATTCTGGGAGGGATCATTCACCGGCGGCGGGATATATCCCACGATCCCATCAAAAATGGTAGAGGGAGCCTTTTCAAAAATCAGCTTCAGATAATAATTACTATCAGGTAGAGAAATGATCTCAGGTTTCTGAGTGGTCTTTATAAAATCCTGTCGCTGCAGAATTCGCTGGTAACGTGAAATCCGCTTTTCATTGTAAACTTCAGCCGCTGTAAAATTCAGGACTCTTTCGATGTAGCCGAGGTCCTCTACCGCTTTGGCCGGTAATTTAAGACCAGAGAGATGAATTTTATCTCCGGGATCAATCATAAGTCTCAATCGAAATCCCATTTTGTCCTGCTCAAGTGAATCCAATTCAAAACCATGGGTGGTGATCCGGCATAATGGATAACCACTATTTTCAAAGATTTGCAGGATGTTCCCGAACATCTTTTGCTGCCGCTCACTGGTATAAGGCTGATTTAAAAAATCCGTCAGCCCTGATTTTACCAATGGACCATAAGCGGCTTCCAGGGAATCCGGCAGCTCCGTTTCTACCATACTTAAAATAAATTGTGGACCCGCCGAAAGATAAATATGCAGTACCGTTTTCTGCTCTTTCTCAAATGTTTCTAAGGAGATGGAATCTTTTTTTACCAGATAATATCCGGCTGATTTGCACTGCTCTGCGATTTCCGAATAAATATTATTAACATTGGCCCCATCAAGCTTCCGGTTTCGGTATTTCGCTAATGGAACTTTAATCCGGGCAGGGATGGAGGATGAAAAATGCAGCTGGATATCTTCCAGGACAAGAATCTTAGTGTCCGGATTTTCCTGGGCCAGTGTCAATCCGGAATATCCTTCCAACATCAGCAAAATGATAAAATTTTTGATAATTTTATTTCTCATACCAGACACTTCAAAACCTCTTAGAAGAAGGCCCGCACCTCAGCCTGGCCAATATAAATAGTTCGTAATGCCCCGGCATCACGCCGTCCAGAAAAATTAAAGGTAGTGGTAATATTGGTAGATATGAAATATTCAAAACGGAAATTGCCCAGCCAGGAAAATCCCTCTTTTTTC
>MESS01000003.1:55780-58778 GCA_001771055.1 Caldithrix sp. RBG_13_44_9 | reverse complement strand
CAATATCCACACATTTAGTGAACTCAAACTCAGTTGCACCCGGGCACGGCTGGCCACCGCATAGTTGATTTGCGGCCGGAATTCGATATAACCCACTTTAAGCAAATTTTCAATGGCCCGGTCATCTTGCAAGGCACCTTCAATTCGTCCCTGAATTTGCCAGGCATACACCGGCCGGTAATTCAGCGTTAAGGCCAGGATGTGTCCCAGAATATCACGACCCCGGCTGGGGATCGATGCCACTTTCCGGAAAACCTCATTTAGCTGATATTCCAACTCCTGAGATAACTTTTTAGCAATGATACTCTGTCGCCAGCTGATTGAGCGGTCCCAACTACGACGAGTTTCATTGAAGCCGCTGTCTAAAAATTCGTTTGATAAATTATCCCGGTAGCGGCTCCGCAAGGTTATCCCGAAATTAGGATTGCGTTCAAAAAAATAAACATCCTGATCAATGACATAAAGACCGTGTACGGTAAATGAAACATTCCGGAATTTTTCAAAATTCAGCAGATAAAGCTGCCAGATATCCGGTTCCCGGCTTCTCTCATCAACCTTTAAGGAAGAAAAAAGCGAGATATTTCTCCAGATATTTTCCAATCCCTTGTAACCACGGTTGTCCCCTTTCGGGCGATAACGGATCTGCCAGCTGGCTTCTACATTGGTCACTGACTCAAATTTTCCGCTGGGTAAAACGACCAGCAGGTAGTCTCCATTGGCATCAGGAACATATTCCTGCAGTTGTTCATCCCAGCGGTAATTGCCGTTGTTCTCCCCGACATACAGAAAAACTTTCTCCTGAAAGGCTTGCAATTCACTGGCAACCCGGTACTGCCAGCGGCTGTCTATTGTCCGCCCGTCATTCAAGTACTGTAGTTCCAATCGACCTAAGTGACTTTTTTTATCCGTCCAAGAAGTATCCTGAAATTGCGGATCAGGCTGATATTTGGGGATGCTGTCCGCAGGTAAGGTTTTAAAGAAATCCTCAAAATTCTTTTCCCGGAAAATAAAGGATAAACGACCTTGCCAATTATCCGATTGAATGAGTGTTCCCTGCAATGAATAGGTAAAAGACTGCGATAATTTCAACTTGTTTTCTAAAATATTTGGATCATATAACTGATCATTTCGTAACAGGCTCATCAGATGCCATTTCATCCCGAAGATCGACCTCAGCTTTATCCCGACCTCCCCGGACTGATAGAAGAAACCGGTAATGGAAGTGTCGGAATTATTTACTTTCCGGTCCTCCTGCCGGAGTTGAATATAAGGAAAAATATTGCCGATTTGCTTCCCAACCTCTCCACCGCCGCGTTGCCAGTCACTTTCCTGGTTGGAGTTCTGGCTCGATACCATTTCATAATACCAGCGGGTCTTTAGAAGTAACGAGTCCGAGATGGCGGCCTCTCCCTTCCCTCGGCGGGAAGAACTTTCCTTCCCTCGTTCAATCATTCCGCCATCAAATGTGAATTGGATGAAAGGCAGAGGAAAGTAAAAGAGGTTTGTTTCCAGGGTATTCTCATTGGTCTCCAGGCTGGTAGTTTGAATATTCCATTTATAATTATATTCCGGCTGGAACTGGCGATCCAGCGGAGAAAAATCCCGGTCCTGACTTTTCCATTTGACCTGCCAGTTTACTACTCCCAGATTCCTGCCCAATAATCTTGCTGAATCATTCAAATAATTTGCAGCCAGATTAAATGCTTTTCCCATATTATCCAGATCATCTTCCTCGGAAAACACATTCTGGTCAAAAGCAGTGACTGCGCCCTCCCCGATGAATGCCAGATTTTTT
This sequence comes from Caldithrix sp. RBG_13_44_9, assembly GCA_001771055.1. Classification (GTDB taxonomy): domain Bacteria; phylum Calditrichota; class Calditrichia; order RBG-13-44-9; family RBG-13-44-9; genus RQOF01. Next base: position 56,983 of record MESS01000003.1, on the reverse strand, counting down.
CCAAACCGGTAATTCAGCCCTAAATTTCCCATTTTTTTCTCGCCGGCCAGTGGGATCAACTTGATGGGAAGATATTCTCCATTTTCAGGGCCGACAAAGCGGTAGATTCCCAACCGTTCGCGGATATAGCTTCCTTTCCCCTGCCCCACACTGCTGAACTGGACAGTAAATTCCCCCTCACCAATTCCTCGCCAAACAAAATAACTGTAAGTCTGATTGTTCAGCAGGGTATCCCTTTTATCATATACTCCAAGTCCAGGGCCTACTGAATCCACTCCGCTGATACTGGCCGCTAATGCATCGTCTCCGGCTCCGGCCAGCACTTCCTTTTCTTCAGCAGTAAGAGGTGAACTGTCCTCCAGGAGATTATCGGTATCATCCCATTCGCGGAACAGCCGGAGATCATAACCCAATCCGGAACTCCTTGCTTTCCTTTCCGATGAAAAGCCGATAAAACTTTTTCCGTATCGTTGATAATTGTTGGAGTACTCAAAATCAACTTCGACCCGGTCCTCACTGGTAAGCAGACGATTATTGGTAAAAGTAATCTGTCCTAAACTGTAATCAATGATATACTGATTGTTTTCACCCCTATTAAACAACTCCCCATTCACATATACCCGCTCGGTCCCTGCCAGCACTATGATTTCGCGTTCGCCATTTTTACCTACCAGTTGATAGGGTCCCTGATTCCCTTCCTGGCCCAGAAATTGATTGCTGTGAAAAGTCCCCCGGCTGGTAGCATAGGTCAGCTGCTGGTGATAACTATTGAAATCTCCGTAGGCGGTGATACCCTGCAGTTTACGGTTCAAATTTCCAAAAATGGAATTTTGATAGGACAAATTAAAATCGCCTAATGTTCCCCCCAGCCGAGGACTGGCAATTTTAATAAAGACCTTATCTACCTCCTTCAGAGTCTGGGTATTCCCTTCCGGTTGGATCGGGGTACTCTCATCAGTCAGAGCGGCAACAACCTGCACCTGCGGGGTAACATATCCGGAAAGTTGCAGGTTCAAACCTGAATTCAAGGTTAAATCGCGATTGGTCCCAATCTCAATTCCCCGGACGATACTACCACTTTTTTCTAAATTACTGCCGTAACTGTCGATATCTTCCATGATCCGGCTGCTGACAATTTTAGCAGTTTCAGGCTGAATTGCCTGGCTGGAATCAGCTGGAGAAAGTTTCTGTAATTCACGGTGA
>MESS01000003.1:54895-55768 GCA_001771055.1 Caldithrix sp. RBG_13_44_9 | reverse complement strand
GTCAGCGGGAAGGGATATTTCTGATAGATGACATGCAAACTGTCGCCAGCTTGTAATGGACGCAAAAAGACAACGATTCCATCATTCTCATTAAGCCGATAATGAATACCCCGAAGCAGTTTAAAATCCTGCAGATAAATTTTATCACTGCCGGGAATAATAAACTGATCCGGTAAATTCAGACTATCTGATAAAGTATCCACCTGAAAGTGAAAAGTATCGGCCGGTAAATCGAGAAACAAGCGCTGGGTAGGATTATCCTGCGACCATCCAGGCAACCACCGTAATAACATCACAAGGAGGAAAAATCGCCCGTATAATTTAGAAAAATAAATCAGGCTCACTTTTTCACATTTCTAAGTACTTAGTCCGGTAGCAGTTGTCCTGGGTAAAGCTCCATCTGTTTCTCTAAAAATAAATCAACGGCAGAGAAAATAAAAACTGAATTTTTCCTACTTTGAAATGATTACACACCAGGTTTTTGTCATTATCTTCTTCGAATCAGCAGCCAGAGAAAAAAAGGACCGCCTACGATAGCCGTAATGACTCCGACTGGAATATCCACCGGAGCCAGCATGGTTCGGGCAATGGTATCACAGATCACCAGAAAAGCGCCTCCCAGTAATAATGAGGCAGGGATCAGATACCGGTGATCGTAACCGATGATTAAGCGCAGCACATGAGGAATGATCAAACCAACAAATCCGATAGGACCGCTAATGGCTACTATCAGTCCGGTCAGTAAAGAAGCAAAAAGAAAAGCAATTTTCTGGACCCTCTCCACCGCCACTCCCTTGCTCATGGCCATTTCCTCTGAAGTACTTAGAATATTTAACATCCGGGATTGCGAAAAGAGTACCAGGTAAGAAATGA
>MESS01000003.1:28654-54876 GCA_001771055.1 Caldithrix sp. RBG_13_44_9 | reverse complement strand
CCAGAGAATTTCCGGTTGGACCACATCCAGCCCCCCCATCATCCAGCGAATCATTTGCCGGGTTTCCGTAAAATCTGCGATAAAATGCAGCAGTAAAATCATCGCTCCAAAAAAATAGCTGACCGTAACTCCCGCCAGAATCATGACATAAACCGAGATTCGCTTATGACGTCGTGCCAGATAGTAGACCAGGCCAATGGTGGCCAGACTTCCTAGAAATGCAGCCCCCTGGATAGTAGAAAAACCCCACCAGGAAAAGGTACCTCCTAATTTAATCATCAGAACGGCACCCAGAGCCCCACCGGAAGAAACCCCCAGAGTATAGGGAGTGGCCAGTGGATTACGCAACAGCGCCTGGAAAATGACCCCCGCCACCGCCAGAGAGGCACCGGTAATCGCGGCCAAAAATATTCTGGGGATCCGGATTCGGAAAAAAATTACCCCGCTGGTGGTTTCTGTTCCTTTCAGATAACTCAAGATCTGATTGAAATCAATTGGTTGTGATCCGATCAATGGCGCAAAGAATAATACTGCCAATAATAACAATAGCAGGAAAAGCAGAAATACAATTTTATGAGCTGGAGTAGGCATTTTTCACGGATTTATTTAAACTCAGGGAAAATTAACGGTAAATCGTTTCCCGGATGAGTTAGAATTCGGATGGGAATGTCATAGGTATGCTGTAAAACTTCTTTCTGCATGATTTCCCGGGTCCTGCCATCAGCCACAATCACGCCCTCCTTTAAAATGATAATCCGCTGGCAAAACTGAGCCGCCAGATTAATATCATGAGTAACAGTAAGAATAGTCATGTTTCTTTCATTCTTTAATTTGAGCAGTATTTGGTAAAAATGGATCTGATGCTTTAAATCCAGGGCCGAAGTTGGTTCATCCAGCAATAAGATTTGAGGTTCTTGTGCTAAGGCCGATGCTAATACAACCCGTTGTCTTTCACCACCGCTCAGGGTATGAAATTCCCGATCTTTTAAATAATGACAATCCGTAGTTTCCATGGCCCGCAGCGAAATTTGTACATCTTCGGCCGAATCAAAAGCCAGTGCTTTTTGATGAGGAAACCTTCCCATTAAGACAATATCAAGAGCCGTATAATTAAAAGTAGTAGTGAAATCCTGCTGCACATATCCGATCAGTCTGGCTAATTCTTTGGGAGAGTATATCTTAAGAGGATTACCGCCCAATCTGACGTTCCCTTTATTGGGACTTATCAGTCTATCGATCAGTTTCAAAAGGGTGGATTTCCCGGCACCATTAGGTCCAATTATGCCTATAAATTCTCCACCGGTAATCGAAAAATTAAGGTCTTTAAGAACAGGATTTTGGTCATACCAAAAGTGGACATTTTCAAATTGAATCATTCGGATTCCTCTGAGATAGATTCAATTAACTTTGAAAACTCTATCGCAATCTGGGTGATTCGCGGGCCGGGGATAACAAAAAATGGCTGAGAAAATATGTATACTTTATGCTTAGGTAATACCCGGTTGAGGAAAATATAAGCCCAGGTACTCTTCTCAGCTTCCAGCCTTTCTGGATCCATATTCCATTCTGGATGAAACTCCAGGATAACATCAATATTGCGGGTAATGAGATCCTCAGCATTAACCGGAAAGTAACGATAAGTAACCTCGGAAAAAGCATTTACTCCCCCGCACAGACTCCACAACTCATTGATATAGGTCGAGGGTCCGGCCAGATAGAGATGGGCCAGACTCCCCTGCTGGCGGCCAACCACCAACAAAGCTGACACAGACTGAGTCTGGCCTTGAGCAGGTTTTGAGACCAGTCGCAGAGTATCTTCGATATTCTCGATTAATCTCGCTGCCTGCTCAACCATATTAAGAGATTCTCCGATCATTTTAATACTACCCAGGATGTCACCAAGAGTCTCATTGGGTACAGATATTACCCGGAAACCCAAATCTTCCAGTTTTCGCTGATTGTCATTATTCGGGAACTGAAAAATAAGATCCGGTTTTAAAGCCACAATCTTTTCAAAATCAATATTTAGATAACCCCCAACACTCGTGATTTTTTTTACTGCTGGCGGATAATTACAAAAATCAGTCCGGCCTACCAGCAGGTAGTCAGCTTTCAATTTATAGATGATCTCGGTAATATGAGGAGCCAGGGAAATTACCCTCAGGTAGTTTACTGAAGCTTGAGCATATAGACTCTTCCCCAACATAACCAGAATACATACCACAATAAACCCGCTAAGGTGGATTTTTCTGTTCATCCCGGTTGTTAAGGAAATAAAAAAATCCATCAACATTCTGGTTTTATATGTTGGGGACGGTGTCAAATTATGGAAATTTAAATCTTTAATTTTCACCACGTTTACGTTTGTACAGTTTTAGGTTGATCATTATCTTTTCCGATGTCTTAAATTTCGGCCATCCTGTAATCTCAGACAATGAGCGATAACAACCGATACAATAACCATTGTTTTCATCGATTCGACAAATTTTGATACAGGGGGAGGTAATTATTTTTCTTATCATTCATCGCTCACGGATCTTGCAAAAAGTGATATCTCAATAGTTATCGCCAATTGAGGAAATAGAAAGTGAACATAGAATTTCAGCAGGATCATGATAATTTCCATGATCAAACTGAATCAAGGGTAAATCTGTACTGATCAAAGAAAACCCCCAATCTTCCAACAGGAAAATTGGGGGAATATTTCTGATAAAAAACGTAAAGATCACTCTACCCAACCTTCCCGCGAAGGTTTTTACGGGTTCACTCTATCCTGGCCGGTATCCTGACTCTGGGATCATCCTACTAACTCGCCTTCCCATCCCATCCGTTTTGGGACAGTGGCATGCTGAGTTTTGGTTCTCCATTACAGTTGCGGGGCAGTGGCGGCATTTCACCGCGCTTCCCGATACCAGAATAATGAAAAAAGATTGTTAAAGAACGTCTGCGGTTTTAATTTATCCACCACTTCTGAATAAATCAATCAGATTTTAATTGATTTTTTCAGATGACATAACACAACTGTCTTAATAATCTTCTGCCAAGACCAGTTAATAGGGGAAATTAGACGATGAAAATTACACCAGCCCAAATTCCCGGAGTTCTGATCGTTGAGCCCAAAGTATTTCAGGATAGCCGCGGCTTTTTCTTCGAGAGTTATAATCAAAAGCTTTATCACCAGCATGGAATAACGGTAAATTTTATTCAGGATAATCATTCAAAGTCGGTGAAAAATACCCTGCGTGGATTACATTACCAGATTAATCCCGGTCAAGATAAGCTGGTCCGGGTAGTGGTGGGTGAAGTCTTCGACGTAGCGGTAGATATCCGGTTTGGTTCCCCGACCTTTGGCAAGTGGGTGGGAATTTACCTCTCTGCCGAGAATAAAAAACAGGCGTTCATTCCCAAAGGTTTCGCTCATGGATTCTGTGTAAGGAGTAAATACGCAGAATTCGAGTATAAATGCTCAGAACTTTATGCTCCCCATAATGAACGGGGCATATTATGGAATGATCCAGACCTGGGAATTGATTGGCCAGTAAATGATCCAATTTTATCAGAAAAGGATTCCAAGAATATCCCCTTCCGTCAGATTGGGCATGATTTTATATTTTAATTTTTATTGGAGATCCGCTTTTAACCAGTTTAAGAGAGGTAACAGAGACAAGAGAAATTTTAATTTTTGACCTTTTAGAGAGGTGAATAATTGACAATTCCCTTGACATTTTTAAAAATATCTCTAAAATTTGGCGGAATTTGTTTTACACAGACCAGTTCACAGCGCTTAAAATAAGGAGGTAAAATGGCAGACCTTTCGACCAGCTATCTGGGTCTTCATTTAAAAAATCCATTGATCATTGCCAGCAGTACCCTTGTTCAAAATGTAAAGGGAATCAAGGAAGCTGAGGCTGCCGGAGCCGGTGCGGTGGTCCTTCGTTCACTCTTTGAAGAAATAATCCGCGAAGAAACACAAAAACAGCAAGGTGAGGTTTACAGCGGACATCCGGAAGAATATGATTATATTTTATCCGAACTGAACCTGCAATATGGCCCGCAAAATTACCTGAAACTAATCAGCGAGGCCAAAACGAAAGTGAAAATTCCTGTCGTTGCCAGCATCAATTGCACTTCTCCCAAATGGTGGTTGAGTTATGCCAAGCAAGTGGAGCAGGCTGGAGCAGATGCACTGGAGTTAAATTTGTCCCTCATGCCGACCGATCCGGGAAAAACTTCACTGGATATTGAACAAGAATTTCTGAATGTTATTAAAGCCGCCCGTGATAATATCAAATTACCGATCGCAGTGAAAATAGGACCCTATTTTACATCATTAAGTCGTTTTGCCAATCAAATGTGTGGAAGCGGGATAAAAGGACTGGTGCTGTTTAACCGTTTTTACCAGTTTGATATCGATATCGACCAAAATGAAATCGTGGGTGTCAATTGGTACAGTCATCCTTCAGAAATGAGTTTATCACTGCGTTGGATATCTATCCTTTATCGGCACATCAATTGCGAGCTTGCCGCTACCACCGGAATTCATGATGCTAAAGCGGTCATAAAACAACTTCTGGCGGGAGCCCAGGTGGTTGAAATTGCCTCTACCATTTATTTGAATGGTTTCACGGTCGTAAAAAAGATCTTGTCCGAATTGACCACCTGGATGGATCAGCACCACTACCAGAAGATCTCAGACTTCAGGGGCAAGTTAAGTTTGAGTAAGCAAAAAAATCCCGAGTTGTACGAACGCCTGCAATACATCAAAGCTCTTACCGGAATAGAAAAGTAGATTTATTAAAGAATTCGCTGTGAGGTCCCCTGCCCCAGGCAGGGGATTTTTTTTGAAAACTATCCGGCAATTGTTTTTCTGAAAGGCACTTAGACCTATTCAGAAATTAATAATTATTTCCATTTTATTGTATATTTTTTACAGTCAAACAGGAAAATTAAAAGAATTAAATAGATAATTTTTCATAGTTTGGCTAAAATTTTATTTCTCTTGAAAAAAAACTCCTGATTTTTTATTTTGAAAATAAAAAGAAAAATTTTCACATTGTTTTGCTATCGACCTGTTTACTAAACTAATAAAAGATAAACGAACTCACTTGAGGTTTAGTTATGAGTAAACATATCCTGGAAAATCACCTTACTATTATTCAACCCGAAATTTGTAAAGGATGTGGACTATGCATTGCTGCCTGTCCCCAAAATGTTTTAAAATTTCATGAAAAATTCAATACCAAGGGTTACCATTATGCTTATTATGTCGGAGAGGGTTGTACCGGCTGTAACGTCTGTTTTTATGCATGCCCTGAACCGGAGGCAGTAGCTGTCTATAAGAAAGGTCATGTGTTTCCAGAAAATCAGGAGGTAATTCTAAAATGACCAGAGAATTATTAAAAGGTAACTATGCAGTTGTGAAAGGTGCTATACTGGCAGGTTGCCGCTTGTATTTTGGATATCCGATAACTCCTGCCTCAGAAATTGCTGAAGCCGCCTCCAATTACCTCCCTTTAATTGGCGGCACTTTTATCCAGGCTGAAAGTGAAGTAGCTGCAATTAATATGCTATACGGAGCGGTGAGTGGCGGAATTCGTGCCATGACTGCCTCTTCCAGTCCGGGAATCAGCCTTAAACAGGAGGGTATTTCTTATGCAGCCGGGGCGGAACTCCCAATTGTCGTAGTGGATGTAGTGCGTGGTGGACCGGGTTTAGGAAACATTGCACCCGAACAAAGCGATTATAATCAGATTGTAAAAGGTGGCGGACACGGCAATTACAAAAATATTGTTTTAGCTCCTAATAGTGCACAGGAGATGTGCGATTTAACACGTGATGCATTCGATCTGGCCTTTAAATACCGCAATCCAACTTTCATTCTTACCGATGGATTCATTGGCCAGATGATGGAACCAGTTTCATATGCCGAACCAAAAATGGAGTTTCCCCGCGAAGATTGGGCAGTATACGGTGATAGAGAGAGCAAAAGAAATCTCATCAGCTCCATTTATTTGGATCCTGATGAACTGGAGGCACATAACGTAAAACTACAAAAAAAGTATGAGCACGCCCAGGAAAAAGAAGTCCGTTATGAGAATTATCATCTTGATGACGCCAAATTTGTAGTGATAGCCTATGGAATTGTCTCCCGGATGGTTCGTTCTGCCATTGATCAACTGCGGAAAGAAGGTTTAAAAGTAGGAATGCTTCGTCCCATTACTTTGTTTCCCTTTCCGAAAAAGGAAATCAAAGAGATGGCCAATCATGGTACGGCTTTCCTGGTGACCGAAATGAGCAATGGCCAGCTATTAGAAGATGTACGCTTGGCAGCGGAATTTAAGGTACCGGTATATTTTTATAACCGGATGGGCGGCAATGTGCCCGGCTCCGAAGAATTAATTGAACAAATTAAAATTCGCTATCAACAATCATAAATCTTTATTGAGGTGAGGGTATGATAAAGACTGAATGGACCAAGTCAAAAGCATTTTATGATGAATATTTTCGTAATCCCAACCCTGATAAAAAAAGCACTCATTACTGTCCAGGATGCGGCCATGGCAATGTACATAAATTCATGGCCGAAGCCCTGGAAGATTTTGGAGTTATTGACCAGTCAATAATCATCAGTCCGGTGGGCTGCAGTGTATTTGCCTATTATTATTTCGACACTGGCAATATACAGGCTGCTCATGGGAGAGCCGCTGCGGTGGCCACTGGTATTAAGCGGGCCCATCCCCACAGCATCGTGATTAGTTACCAGGGAGACGGGGATCTGGCAGCCATTGGCACAGCAGAATTAATTCATACAGCCAACCGCGGTGAAAATATTACCGTCATATTCATTAATAATGCCATCTATGGAATGACCGGTGGGCAAATGGCACCTACTACTCTGCTGGGACAGAAGACCACTACTTCGCCTCGCGGCCGGGACGCTGCAAATGAAGGCAGTCCCATTCGAGTATGTGAACTGCTCAATACTTTGGATGCCCCGGTTTATCTTGAACGTGTTTCGATACATGATGTAAAAAGCAGGGCTAAAGCCCGTATGGCTGTACGCAAAGCCATTAAAAACCAGATTGATGGCAAAGGGTACTCAATGGTCGAAGTATTGTCTCCCTGCCCTTCCGGATGGAAAATGGATCCGGTTGATTCGCTGAAATGGATCGAAGAGGAAATGATGAAAGTATTCCCACTGGGAGTGCTGCGTGACCGTTCCAATGAAATTCAACCACGCAAAATTGAGAAGCACTATCCAACCAGGGAAGAGATCAAGGAGCAATTGGGATTAAATGAACTGAAAGATAAATTATACCCACAGACCCAGCAGCAGCAATATAAAAATCCGGCTATTAAAGCGGCAGGTTTCGGCGGTCAGGGTATTCTGTTATTAGGAATTGGACTGGCGCAAGCGGGAATGATGGAAGGTTATAATGTTTCCTGGATACCATCTTATGGTCCAGAGATGAGAGGAGGGACCGCCAATTGTCACGTACATATTTCTGATAAGATAGTAGGCTCTCCGGTGGTTTCCTATCCCAGCATTTTAGTTGCCATGAACAGGCCCTCCCTGGAAAAATTTGAAAAAGATGTGATTCCAGGTGGGGTAATTATTTATGATTCTTCCTTGATTGATGTCAAGCCTTCCCGGAATGATGTGGAAATCATGGAAATTCCAGCCACCAAAATGGCCGATGAATTGGGAAACACCCGAATTGCCAACATGGTGATATTGGGAGCATTGGTGGGGTATACTGCTATTCTGAATAAAAATACCTTGATCGACACCTTGCCATATATCATTACCCGGCAGAGATTGATAGAGATCAATAAAAAGGCAGTGGAAAACGGATTTGACTTTGGTGCCAATAAGGCTTTAAAAGGTTGTCCACAGAATTAGATTTTTTATCAATCTTGGGAAAAAGATGGATAACCGAGAGGGGAGAAATAAATAGTCCAAATATAAATGAAATATTTAACAAAATATTTTTTTAATATTGACTTTTTTAAAAATTCAACTATATTTGAGGCCAATTGTTAATAATTTAACAATTGTGAACAACTGGATAAACCACTTACCTGGTAGAAAAACATGTCCAGGGCCTTATGAAAGAAATGGTAGAAGTTTGGCAGGATTAAGTTCACAACGAATAAATAAAATGCTAAAACTTCACTTCAAGGTGGAAATATAGCATTACTTCTGTGGAAAAAAGTTTTTTTATCGCAAATTGTGAATAAATGAACGTTTTTGTAGGCTCATAATTCATAAAGAAAAAACAAGTTACTGGCACAATTTTCACTCCCTGTAAGTGACAGGGCGGAGCTATGCCAGAAAGGTTAGAAAAGATAAAACAGTGGATTAAAAATGTATCAGATTTCTCAAGATCGTCTTGTGGCTGCCATTAAAAAACTGAACCATCACTATCCCATCGTGCTTCCCATTCAAAAGGATACTGAATACTCGCTGAAATTTTTCGGTGTGGATGCCTGGGTTGATAATCAATGGAAAATCTCACCTATCCGGACACCTCAACCCCTTAAAAGCTTTTTCTACCCTCCCAAACAGAATGTAACAAAATATCCTCAAAGTGAAAAGCAGGTAGAAAAGCTGCAGTCACTGGTAATAATTGGTTCAAAGGCCTGCGATATAAATGCCTTGAAAATAATTGATAAGGTATACCGCGAAGGTGATTATCCAGATCCTTACTATCTCCGAGCCAGAGAGAAGAATATCATCATTGCCAGTGATTGCCTGGATGCCGGAAAATTCTGTGCCTGTACGCTGATGAATTCCCTGCCCTACCCGGAAAAAGATTTTGACTTGAATCTCTCTGCTGCTGATGAGAATATCCTGATTGAGGTAGGTTCTGAACAGGGAGAAAAACTGCTGAAAGATTTCTTTGGTGATATTAAAAAAGCCAGCGAAGCTCAACTGGCGCAGAGAGATAAAAACAGACAGAGCGTCATTGAGAAATTGAAAGAAATCAACCGAGAATTCCAATATTTTCAGAGCCATCAGGAGGCAATTGAACGTCATTTAAAATCCAAGGAGTGGAAAGAATTAAGCAAAACCTGTGTCGAGTGCGGCATCTGTACCCAGATCTGTCCCACCTGTTATTGCTTTCTGCTGTTTGATCAACCTTCCGAGAAACGCTATGAGAGAATAAAAGTGTGGGATTCATGTTTTTTTGCCGGGTATTCCCGAATGGCCGGAGGATTAACCCCCCGTCTGGGTCTGGCCGATCGATTTAAGCACCGCTTCTACCATAAATTTGATTCTTTTGTGACCAATTTCGGAGTAGAAGCCTGCACCGGTTGCGGCCGTTGCTCGGAAGGGTGTATGGGAAATATTGATCTACGAAAAGTATTGCAAGAACTGGAAAAGAAAGTGGTTCTATTAGAAAAAATAGAATTATCGTGATAAATCATTCATATTAAGCAAAGAGTCAATTCAAATGGAAAAAATGTTAAAAAAAACTTCACAAGAATACAAAATGGAAAATATTTATTATCCATTGGAGACAAAAGTACTGGATGTTATCACCGAGACTCCTACCATCAAGACTTTAGTTTTAAAACCCCCGGTGGAAATTCCGTTTAAAGCAGGTCAGTTTATGCAGCTTACCATCTTTGGTGTTGGAGAAGCTCCCTTTACTCCCTCATCTTCACCATATCATTTAGAAACAATGGAAATTACCATTCTCAAAGCCGGTCATCTCACTGAAGCGGTCCATCAGCTCAAAGCAGGAGATAATGTGGGTTTACGCGGTCCTTTCGGGAAAGGATTTCCGTTAGAAAAATTTGAAGGTAAAGAAATATTGGTGGTAGGAGGCGGGGTGGGATTAGCACCCCTGCGGGCTCTTCTCAATGATCTTTTTCACAATTTGAACAAGTACAAACGCGTTTCCATAAAATACGGAGCAAGGAATCCATCCGAATTGAGTTTTCAGCGCCAATATGATGATTGGAAGAAATTACTTCATGTAGATTTTGAGTGTACGGTAGACCGGTCAGACGGAAAATGGTCCGGGAAAGTAGGTTTGGTAACCGAATTACTGGAAAATACCGGTATAGACTTGAATAATTCCTATGCAGTTTCCTGCGGCCCGGAAATTATGTTGAAATTTGTCACCTTGAAATTGCTGAGCGTCGGTTTCAAACCCGAGCAGATATATCTCTCTATGAACCGTAAGATGAGCTGTGGAATGGGAATATGCGGCCGCTGTAATATTGGTCCATACTATCTCTGCAAAGACGGACCGGACATGAATTATGCAAAAATTCAGAAATATCCGGACGTATTCGGTTAGAATTGTCAGAAGCTGAATTCTTTTAATTGAATAATTCATCAACCTTAAAATCAATAAATACTGCTATGAATGAACAACATGTATTTGATCTGCCAAACAAACCGGAATTTCAAGTAACCTGCCCTTTTTGTTCGGTTGGCTGCAGATTTAAGATCCTGAAAGGTTTTAATGAGGTTATCTTTTCCAATAAGACCCAGGATGTTTTAGATTTTGACTATGCCAATGCGATCAATGAAGGATCTCTATGCCCCAGAGGACACTTTTCTTATGAATTGCTTTCCCATCCCATGCGGTTAGGAAGAGCGTATCATCGAAATAACGGCAAACTTGAATCTGAAATCCCGGAAATCATTTTTCAGAATATTGCGGCTGACTTGAAAAAAAATCCCTCCAAGGCACCGCTGGCCATTCTGATCAATCCAATGCTTTCACTGCATGATATCAGGGCATTGTTGGATTTTGCCAATAATAATCAGATAGAGGCCATCGATTTCGTATCTCCGCTGGACCGTCACCTTTTCCGGGCGATGATTGATAATCCTTTCGAATATCCCAGATGTGATGACCCCCGGATCCTGAAAAATCTGAACTATAGCCTATGCATCGGTGATGTATTCACCAAAAATCCGGTATTAAGCCGTCATCTGTTAAAAGCCAAATATGCTTTTCGTCAAAATGCCTTATTTTGCATCAATCCGGTCTCAACCAGAACCAGCTGGTTTGCAAACATTCCCCTGGAAAATATTCCCCACACTGAACCCTTATATTTGGCTTATTTATTTCAAAAAATTTATTCTGCTAAAAAGAACGATTCCGGTAATAAAGAATTTCAGACCTTGAATCAGTTGATATCAGACCACTTAGGCAAGTTAATACCCTCGACCATTCCGACCGATAAACAAAAATACCTGGATTTTATTGCAGAATTCCTTTTATCACCTAAAAAATCGGCAATATTTTTTTCCACCCATCATTATAATAGTCTTGGAAGTTACATCACTGCTCTGCTTTGCACTGGAATTAGTTTTTTAACTCATTGCTATTTTATTCCGCTGTATTCTGACGGCAATTTCAATGCGATTGAGCAATTCTCAAAGGAGGTATATCCTAATCTATATCTCGGTAAAAAACCATTGCTGCACACTGTTATAAATCAGCCTTTCAATTACCTTTTCGCAGTCGGTTGGAATCCGCAAACCTATTTTCCCGGAAATATTGAATTTCCCGAGAAGTCCAAATGGATCATATCGTCCATGGTTCAGGATAATTATCCAAAAAATACCTTTGCTCTGCTACCGGATGCTCATCTCTATGAGAAAATGGATCTGAGGACCAACTTCGTTAGCTGGCAATCCATTGGCTCTTCTCCAGTGAAGTCACCAATTGGCTCTGCACAACCGCTGGCTCATTTCATCTATTTATTTTATCAAAAAGCGGCAGAAAACCAAATTTCACTTAAAGTGAGCGGACTTCCCAAGCAGACCGCCAGCTGGGATGAAAATCTTGATAAAGAAATGGGCCACTATGTTAAAATATTTGAGGAATTGAGTAGAGGCGAAGGTATCTGGCTCATCCCCTACGAGCATATGGCTCATTATAAAGATGCCCAACTCACGCAATACTCATCCTGGGCACAACGAGACTGTATTGATGAACACATAACTATACCTGCCGAGATTGCCCGTCAACGGGGAATAAAAAATAATCAATTTATTTTTATTCAAGGAAAACAACACCGAGAAGAATTTAAGACCAACATCGGCATCCACCTTCCTCCGGATCGTTTAGTGGCCTATGCGCACTATCTGCCAGTTCGGAAAATGATGAATGGGGAATTTGCCGGTCATAACCAGGAATATTATTTCTGGTGTCCAAAGATCCAGCTCTAGATCGTAACTGGATCTTTTAAAACAAAATCAATATGTACCGAATGGAGTAATGTTCATGCAACAAGTTGAAAAACGAATTGTGGTTAACCTGGATCTCTGTATTGGTTGTCACAGTTGTTCAGCCGCCTGCCACTACGGCCATCATCAACAAACCAATTTAGTGGCTGGTGAAGTGACGGATATTGCCGAAGTACCGGCCAACTGCCGTCATTGTGCCAATCCGGCCTGTATGGAAGGATGCCCCACCGGAGCATTATTCAAAGATGAATTCGGCTATGTCCGCCGTTCTAAGTTACTATGTGTTGGCTGCCGTTCTTGCGCGTTGGCCTGTCCGTTTGGGGTTATCGGCTATGAATTCACCCGTCATATTTCTCCCAAATGCGATTTATGTATCGATCGGGTGGTCGAAGGGAAAATTCCGCGCTGTGTTTCGGCCTGCACCAGTGGTGCATTGCAATTCCTTGAATTGCTGCAGGAATCTATCAGCCAGACACTGGTGGGCGGACGGTTTGTGGCTCATTCAAAAGTACGACGTATGTAAACTATACAAATTCTGAAAATAAAAAAGGAGAGCGGCATGATCTGTCCTGCCTGCAAAACCAAAAACACCAATGATTCAAATTATTGTAAAGAATGTGGTACGGTATTAAAAGACCAGGTGAAAGACTATCAAAAAACCCTGCAGAGTGCCACCCGCTTTGAAAATGAAGGTCAATTAAATGAAGCACTCTCAGAATTTCTCAAAGCAGACCAGCTGCAAAGAACACCCGAAATTTCATTGCATATCGGGAATTTATTGTATCGTTTAGGCAAACTAGACGAATCGATTGAGAGATATCAACTATGCCTGGAATTAAAACCCAACCAGGCCGGTGCTCACTACGGCTTAGGCCTGGCATTATACCGCAAAGCCAAGATCAGTGAAGCAATACAGCAATTCAAAAAAACTCAAAAAATTGATCCTGACTTTGTATTAGCCTACTATTGGTTGGGAATCTGTTACTCTCACCATGGCCAATTGCAAGAAACCTGTGCCACACTCAGTAAGCTGCTTGATAAAAATCCCGAATTTACAATTGCCTATTATCACCTGGGAGAGGCCTGTTCGCAGCTGGGAAACGTGGATGAAACCATTAAAAATTTTGAAAAAGTAACTCAACACAATCCGCAGGACGCTTCGGCATTTTTCGAGTTGGGTTTGGCCTATTATAAAAAGGGCGAACTTGATAATTCCATAAACAGCTTTAAAAAAGTCCTGGAATTGGATCCAGAGCACGAGAGGGCGAAAAACAATCTTAAATCACTGGAAGACGTAAGGGTTCATTTCTATTAATAGCTGTTCTGGTAATTTAATTATGCAAGATACTCTTTAGAAAATATCGCGAGTTGACTATAAGGAATACATGATGGAAAATCTGGTTTTATATCTTCTGGCCTTTCTCGTTTTTCCGGGATTTTTATTTACCAGTACTTTCGGACTGGTGGTCAGTTGGATAGATCGCAAGGTCTCAGCCCGTATCCAATGGCGGGTTGGGCCTCCTTTCTTTCAGCCCTTTTATGATCTGTTCAAACTTTGGCAGAAAGAATTAATTATTCCCAGAAGTGCTAAAGGTATGGCTTTTATCATAGCGCCCTTTATTGGACTAGCAGCTACTTCCCTGCTGGCATCAATTATAGGAATAATCAATTTAAATCCAGAATATCAGTTCGTCGGGGATGTGATTGTCATCGTTTATCTGATGATGATTCCTCCCCTGGCAATCATCTGGGGAGGTTTTTCATCAGGTAATCCGTTAGCCGCCTTAGGGGCCAACCGGGAAATAAAATTAATGATGGGTTATGAGCTTCCTTTTATCCTGGCAGTTGTTACAGTTTTCTTCAAAGTGGGCAGTATCTCATTAGGTGAAATCATTCAGTACCAGCAAGTTCACGGGGCTTTGTTAAATCACCCTTCCATGCTGGTGGCCTTTGCGGTTTCACTCTTGTGGCTGCAGGCAAAACTTGGTGAAATACCTTTCGATATCAGCGAAGCTGAATGTGAAATCATGGAAGGACCCTTTATTGAATATTCCGGTCCTCTGCTCGGTGTTTATAAAGTGATGATGGCTATGCTGCATGTGGTATGTCCCTGGTTTTTAATCAGCATTTTCTGGGGAGGTACTTCCATGCAAGGTTGGGGAATTTTATGGTCTGTGCTGAAATTTGTTTTCATCATCGTACTGGTAATTATCATAAAAAATACTAATCCACGAGTACGGATTGATCAGGCAGTAAAATTCTTTTGGGGCTGGGTAACCCTGTTAGCCCTGATTGCCATGGTTCTGATGTTTCTTGGTTATTGAGATCATAAACCTGTACAATCTTTGACTTAGATGAAATCGATTCAAATCTGGAGCTTTTAGTTATGCCGAATTTATCCACCCGTTGGTTAAAAAAGTCTCCCTGGGTTTATCATGTCGGTACCGGGGGATGTAATAATTGTGACATTGAAATTCTGGATTGTCTGACACCCCGTTTTGATGTAGAGCGATTCGGGATAAAACTGGTGGTCAGCCCGCGTCATGCTGACGTATTATTAGTTAGCGGGCCGGTAGCCTATCATATTAAACCGCGTCTTCAGGAAGTATACAAGCAGGTACCAAAACCATGTGTGGTAGCCTGTATTGGTGCCTGTGCCTGCAGCATGGGAATATTCAAAGATGCTTATAGCGTAGCCGGTCCGGTAGATAAAGTGATCAAAGAGATTGACCCAAATGCCATCTTTGTCTATGTCCCAGGATGTCCCCCTAAGCCCGAGACCATGATCATGGCTTTGGTAAAAGCTTTACAGAAAATTTAGAACGATATCACAAATGATTATACCAGATTTGAACCGACATTTATTCAATAGATATCAGCAGGAGCGAAAAAAAATATGAAGATTCAGGAGTTCATAGAAATCCTCAAATCCAAATCAAAATTCCCATTTGAGGTTCAGCAGCATTCAGAAAAGCGGGTATATATCAGGATAGCCCGTGAAAATCTGAAAGACATCGCGATTGTGATTTTCAAAGAAATGAATGCCAAATTCTCCATCGCTTCTGGAGTACATATTCGCGAAGGCTTTGAGGTATTATATCATTTCACATTCGATAAGGACAAGTTTATTTGTACGGTGAGGACCCTGGCACCTCACGACGATCCCAAACTGGATTCCTTGGTTTCCATTATTCCCGGGGCTACCTGGATTGAAAGAGAGATCTATGACATACTGGGAGTGCAGTTTCTTGGACATCCAAACCTGAAACGTCTGGTAAAAGCCGAATTTTTAGGTGAGAAAGAATTTCCTTTCCGTAAAGACTTTAATATAAAAAAATTCAAAGAAGATCATGGGTTGGCACCAAAGATAAGCTTTATTCAACCAGTGGAGCAGACCGTAAAAAAATCAAAGTAATGTATCAATAGTATTGAAGGTTAAACTATTTCTTAACAATTTAGCAGCTGAAATATTTTAAGGAGTTTTGAATGCGCTCAATTATACCCATCGGACCATTTCATCCTCTGCAGGATGAGCCGGAAAATTTTCTGTTGACGGTTGAGGGTGAAACGGTGGTCGATATTGATGTTAATATTGGATATATTCATAAAGGTATTGAATTATTAGCCCAACAAAAAACGTATGATCAGACCGTATTTCTGGTAGAAAGGATCTGCGGGATTTGTTCCATAACTCATACCGTCTGTTTTTGTAATGCAGTGGAAGATCTTTTAAAAGTTGAGATCCCCGAACGGGCAAAATATATCCGGACTATCCTGGGCGAGATTGAACGTATTCACAGCCACCTGTTATGGATGGGTCTGGCAGGTCATTTCATAGGCTATAATACGGTTTTTATGTGGACCTGGAAATACCGCGAACCGATTTTGGACATGATGGAGTACCTGACCGGTAACCGTCAAAGCTGCGGGATGCTCAAAGTGGGGGGAGTAAGAAGAAACCTGGAGGACTCAAGATTTCCGGCATTATTGAAAACTCTGAGTGAAATGGAACCAAAAATAAAAATGCTGGCTGAGGCAGTGCAGGACGATCCGGTTCTAAAAGCTCGTTTGGAGGGGGTAGGAGTGCTCACCAAAAAAGATGCGATTGATTATTGTGTGGTCGGACCGACTGCTCGCGCTTCGGGAGTTGATATTGATGTACGGAGGGATGACCCTTATGCGGCATATCCTTATCTGGATTGGAATGTGATAGTATTAAATGGCGGTGATGTGTATTCAAAATTCCTGGTACGGGTATTGGAAGTCCTGGAGGCAATTAAGATTCTGCGCCAGGCAGTTAAGCAAATTCCGAAAGGCGATTTCTTATTAGAGATCAAAGAAATACCACCCGGTGAGGGCATCGGCCGTTATGAAGCCCCGCGGGGAGAAGATATTCATTACGTCCGTTCAAACGGGACTAATTTTCCTGAGAGATTAAAAGTGCGGGCACCCAGTTTTATTAATATTCCCTCTTTCACTGCCTCCTGCATTGGACAACAGATCGCCGATGTTACCATTACCCTGGCAGCAGTGGATCCCTGTTACAGTTGCACCGAGCGAATGATTTCCGCCCGGGACCTGTCCGGAAATAAAAAATATTCCCAAAAGGATCTGCTGGAAATCAGTCATCAGAAAACCCTGGAGATCTCCCGGAATTTGGCCAGACCGGCAGATTTACCTAAACTGAAAAAATATCTCTGAGTGTCTAATAAATAAAGCTCATACTTTCCATTGGCAGTAGTTGTAAATATTGGATCGGAGTCCATTCAATGAATCTTTTACTCTTTATTTACCTTCCGATAGCAACCGGATTACTGAGCCTGATCATTCCACGAAAATGGCGTTATTTACAGGAGACAATTACCATCATCGGGAGTGCGATCTTTTTGGGATATGCCATTCAAGGATTTTATTACCCGGATCAGTCAATCCGAATTCCCTGGTTCCAACTTTCCATCATTGATTTTGCTTTCGATTTCAGGCTATATCAGTTCTCCCGCTTTTTATTAATCTTTCTGGGATTATTTACTTTTTTAACCTCTCTGTATTCCCTGGGATTTTTTAAGGATAAAAAAATATCTCAGCTCTACTTCCCCTTCCTGTCATTTACCCTGGCTGGTTCGGCGGCTATTGTGCTGGCAGATAATTTTTTTGTATTTCTGGTGGCCTGGGAATTGGTTACCCTTCTGTTATTCTTCCTGATCGCTATGGGACAAAGTAAGGCAGCTGCGATGGCGGCGGGAAAAGCTTTTGCCATCTTAGGATTTACTGATGTCGCCTTACTGCTGGCAGTGATTGCCCTGCCAGTTATCTATGATACCTGGACAATCAGTGCCCTGAAAATTACCTTGAATGATCCATTTTCGATCATGATCTTTGTCCTCATGTTTATCGCTGCCATTGCTAAAGCCGGAGCTATTCCGCTGCATTCCTGGATTCCTACTGCAGCTGAAAGCGCTCCCTTGCCGGTGATCGCATTTCTGCCCGCTTCGCTGGATAAATTACTGGGTATTTACCTCTTAACTAGAATTTGTCTGGATACTTTTATTTTACCAGTGGATTCTACCCTTTCTTATGTCATTATGACGATAGGGGCAATTACTATAATAGTAGCTGATTTTGTGGCGGTAGTTCAAAACGATCTAAAACGACTTCTCTCCTACTGTGCCATTAGCCAGGTCGGTTATATGGTGCTGGGGATTGGTACGGGTAATCCCATCGGTATCGCCGGTGGTATTTTCCATATGTTAAATCACGCTATCTATAAAAGCTGTTTATTCTTCTCGATTGGAGCAGTAGAAACAAAAATGAAGACCACTGATTTGGATAAATTAGGTGGCCTTTCCAAAAGTATGCCCATCACCTTTACTGCCTGTTCGATAGCGGCACTATCGATATCAGGTGTACCACCTCTTAATGGTTTCGTTTCCAAGTGGATGATCTATCAGGGATTGGTAGAAGGGCGGACTACCATTTATATGATCTTCTTAGCGCTGGCGATGTTTGGCAGTGCCTTAACGCTTGCCAGTTTCCTGAAACTGTTGTATGGCACTTTTATGGGCCAAAAATATGAAGAGAAAGGAACACCTGTCAGCGAAAAAACAGAAGGAAATTATGCTGATGTTCACTGGAGCATGATTATCCCAATGGTGATATTAGCAATCTTGTGCATTCTCTTTGGTATATTCGCTTATCTCCCAATTAATGGATTCATCAGTCCGATCATCAATATGCAATTTGGCGAGATTTCACAAATAATGGCTATCGGAACGGCACTGTGGGATCCTACTCTGGCTACTACCCTTCTACTGGTAGGACTATTATTAGGAGGATTGATATTTTATCTCAGCCGAATTAAAGTTCGGGAAACAGAAGCTCTCTTCATTGGCGGAGAAAAATTTGAAACCAAGAAAGAACGGCTGCTGGCCGGCAATTTTTATGAATTTTTGGAGAAGACCAAAGTACTAGGAGGTTTTCTAAAAGAAAGCAACAGAGGTATTTTTGATATTTATAATCTCAGCAGTGGCATCGGTTCCATTGCCGTAAATGTCCTTAAGAGAATGCATGATGGCATTCTATCTACCTACTTGGCCTGGTGTGTTATTGGTTTGGGAATTTTAAGCTTTTTACTTCTGATCCTATGATTTAAGGAGATGTCTTCCCATTCAGTTTGATAATATAGAGAAAGAATTTTAGCAAAACAGATAGAAGGACCACTTATGTTAATTTTATTTTATGCCTTGTTAATTTTTTGTATTGTAGGATCGATCATTGCCATCGAGATCAGAAATATTCTGGCCTCCGTTATTGCGGCGGGAGCAGTCGGGATGGCCTTGTCTATCCTATTTTTATTCTTAGGTGCTCCTGACATTGCCATCACCCAGGTGGTGGTGGAGATCATCGTTCTTATTGTATTGATCCGTTCAACGGTTTCTCTGGATAATACTTCACCAACTAAACACCGTGATACCTTTGCCATACTGAGCAGTCTCATTTTTTTCGGTCTTTTTCTGGTATTTGCCTTCATGGCTTTTCAAGGTTTACCCAAATTTGGCGAACCGCTGATGAAAGTAGCTTCAAATTACTTGCGAGACAGTGTCACTCAAACCGGTGCATCGAATGTGGTGATGGGAATTATTTTAGATTATCGTGCTTACGACACCCTGGGAGAGGCTACGGTAATTTTTACCGCTATTCTGGGATCCTTTGTCGTTCTGCGAGCCAAGGGTAAGAAAAGAAAGGAAGAATCTGACCGGGTGAAGGTAGGAATACCAGATAAAGAAGATCTTCCGAAAACCTTGATCGAGGTAGAAGAATAAAATAATTCTTTCATCCATCTATTCATATCGCTGATTGCAAATGAAAAGAAAATCATAAAACAGGACAAAAATTAAATGGAAGGCATGACTTTTATCGTTAAGACAATCACCAAACTTCTGATCGGTGCTATATTTCTGTTTGCGATTTATATTACATTTTATGGCCATCTAACACCTGGAGGAGGTTTTGCCGGTGGTATCATGTTGGCCTGCGGATTCATCCTGCTCACGTTAGCATTTGGTAAAAAAATGTCTCTGGGAAAACTAAGCGACTTCTGGGCAAGTCTTATAGACAATCTGGGTGCAATTACTTTCTGGTCAATCGGAATGCTGGGATATCTGTCTGGATATTTTTTCATGAATTTCATCGAGAAGAGTAATCCTTTCGGTCTATTCAGTTCCGGGACTATTCTGATATCTAATATCGCAATATGCCTAAAAGTGGGATCCAGTATTTTCGCAGTTTTTTTGGCCCTTACCATTTTTGGACGATTTATCTCAGATCTGATCGCCTCCGAAGATGAAGATTAAACAGCTGATTTTTCAGATGGTGCTATGTTCATATTAAAATAAAGGTCTTACAACATGTTAATTTACTTTTTAAACTCTATTCTGTTCGTATTGGGTTTGTACTGTCTCATCGCTAAAAAACATCTGGTAAAGAAGATCATCGGAATGACAATCATGGATTACGCGATTAATCTATTCATCATACTATTAGGTTACAAGAAAGACGGAATACCACCAATTCTATTGCCTGATATGGATATCAATACTTTCCTTCAGCAGAGCGTTGATCCGATCCCGCAAGCACTGGTATTAACTTCTATTGTCATCGGTTTAAGCACCCTTGCCCTGATGGTAGCTATTTCGCTGAGACTTTATGAAAAATATAAAACGTTCGATATGAGTGAAATTAGACGTTTGCATGGTTAAAAATTTACATCAGAACATGTTAAACTATTGAAATCAATTTGAAGGTTAAGAGGTAAAAAATGGAAAGTTGGCTCCCGATTTTTGTAGTTGCTCCTCTGGGAATGGCATTTTTCAATCTGATCATTACTAAATTTGTCCGGCATGTTTCTCCCTATCTCACTTTATCGGTTGTCATTTTTTTATTAGGGCTTTCATTGTTCTTCCTGGGTCATGAACCATTTTTCTATGCGGTAGGCGGTTGGCAACCGCCGCTGGGAATAACCTTAGTCTGGGATTCTCTCAGTCAGCTCCTGATCCTTATTGTATCAATCATTACCCTGGCAGTAACGCTTTTCGCTATTCCTTATATGCAGCAATATACTGCCCAAAATAAATTTTATTCGCTCTACCTGTTAATGATTGCCGGAATGAATGGGGTGATTCTTACCGGGGACTTTTTCAACCTGTTTGTCTTTATGGAAATTGCCTCAATTGCCTCCTATGCTCTGGTAGCCTTCGGAGTAGAGGCTGAAGAGTTGGAAGCTTCTTTCAAATATCTCATTCTGGGCGGGGTTTCTTCGACCATCATCCTGTTGGGAATTGCATTGCTGTATGCCGCCACCGGTACCCTGAATATGGCCGATATTTCAGCCACTATTCAACAGGGAGTATCTAAGAATGTGCTGTTCTTTACTTTCGCATTATTTCTAATGGGCTTCGGTCTCAAATCAGCCCTGGTACCATTTCATGCCTGGCTGCCTGATGCCCATCCTTCAGCACCGGCACCGATTTCGGCAATGCTTTCCGGCTTGATCATTAAAGCCCTGGGAATTTACAGCGTGGCCCGGATATTTTTCATCATCTTCGGAATTGTTCCTATTATTAAAACCATTCTCATGGTTCTGGGCGCCTTATCCATGGTCATCGGAGTATTTTTAGCTGTGGGCCAATGGGACTTCAAACGATTATTGGCCTATCACAGCATCAGTCAAATGGGTTACGTGATGGTGGGAATTGGATTGGCCACTCCCCTGGGAATTTTAGGCGGACTGTTTCACTTACTGAATCATGCAGTATTCAAGTCCCTGTTGTTTTTATGTTCCGGTGCTTTTGAGTATACTACCGGAACCCGGCAGTTAAAACAATTGGGCGGCCTGATCAGAAAAATGCCCTGGACCGGATCAAGCTGCTCAATAGCGGCGCTATCTATTTCTGGGGTACCTCCTTTTAACGGATTTTGGAGTAAATTTATCATTATTGTAGCCCTGTTCCAGTCGCAAAATTACCTCCTGGCTATTATAACGGTATTCGTAAGTTTCATGACACTGATTTCCTTTGTTAAAGTTCAAAAATATTCGCTGTTTGGCGTACTTCCCAAGAAGCTTCAGGACATTAAAGAGGTCCCGGTACTGATGGTTTCTGGAATGGTAATACTGGCCCTGCTCTGCATTGGTTTAGGGGTATTATTTCCGGTATATGGTGTTTCCATACTTGAATCTGCCCGCAATCTGATGCTGGAACCGGCCCGGTACCTGCAATATGCCATGCCGTAATTCTGGGGATGGAATTTGAAAAAAAATATTCTGCTTATTTAGATATGTCTTGAAATCAGGAGTTTATAATATGCTTAAAAAAGTGATTGAACTTTTACTTCTCTTAGGTATCTGGATCGCCCTGGTATGGTCAATACAGGTGGCTGATGTAATAGCAGGTTTTCTGGTTTCCCTGGTGGTGGTACTCATTTTCAGCGATATTTTTCCGGCTGAAGTTTTTAAAATGTTCAATCCTGTAAGGATATTTTGGTTTCTCCTTTATATCCCGGTATTTTTATGGGCAGTAATCAAATCCAACCTGGATGTTACCTACCGGGTATTTCATCCAGAAATACCGATCCGCCCGGGTATTGTAAAGGTAAAAACTTCCCTGAAAAGTGATATTGCCAAGACCTTTCTGGCAAATTCCATCACCCTCACTCCCGGTACCCTGACAGTTGATTTT
This sequence comes from Caldithrix sp. RBG_13_44_9, assembly GCA_001771055.1. Lineage (GTDB taxonomy): Bacteria > Calditrichota > Calditrichia > RBG-13-44-9 > RBG-13-44-9 > RQOF01. The sequence continues at coordinate 32,424 of MESS01000003.1, read as the reverse complement.
ATCGATGATAATCTTTATGTACACTGGATCAATATTGTATCTGAAGATCCGGAAGTAGAGACTAAAATCATTGTCAAAAAATTTGAAAAATATTTAAAAAAGATTTTTGATTGATAATATTTTATTGAAAAATACGAATAACTCTGGAGTTAAAATGGAATTTTTTTTAATCCTGCTTTTGATCTGCAGTTTCCTCTGCTTATACCGGGTTGGAGCCGGGCCCACTCCCCCTGACCGGACAGTAGCGATTGATATTTTAGGTATCCTGATGGTTGGATTTTGTGCGATCTTATCGCTGTATACCGGAAAAGATCTTTATATGAACGTGGCTATTTCCTGGGCATTGCTGGCTTTTATCGGGACTATAGCCCTGGCAAAATATTTAGAAGGGAGAACTTTTGATGAGTGATCTGGTGATGACTTTACTTTCAGTAGGTGTATTTTTTAATTTTGCAGGTTGTATTGGATTAATCAGATTTCCAGATATTTATAACCGCCTGCAGGCTTCCACCAAATGTGTAACTCTGGGGACTATTCTGATACTGCTGGCAATAGTAATCCATTTTGGATGGAACAGCATTTCTATCAAAGCAATTTTTTGCGCGGTCTTTATTCTGCTGACTGCGCCGGCTGCGGCCCATGCCATTTCCCGTGGCTCCCATCGGGCAGGCTTCCCCTTGTGGGAAGGAAGCATCATGGACCGCTATCGCGATGATTTTCCCCAGAAGCCGCGTGAATGAACGAAATTAACGATTGATATGATTTATCCGCTATTGGAGGTTTGAGCATGTATCTACCAAAAATCCGGGAATTAAAAGAAGCAATTACCGCCCTGATAAAGGGACCTTATACGCACCCTTTTCCCAAATTACCGACACCGGTTCCCGATAATTTAAGGGCAGCACCGAAATATTTTAAAGACTATTGTATTGGCTGCGGTGCCTGCGGTGAGGTATGCCCAGCCCGTGCCATAAAGGTTGAGGATATTACCAGCAATGGAAAACCAATCCGCAGATTGACTTGTGATTATGCCAATTGCATTTTTTGCGGGGAATGTCATCTGAATTGTACCACCGAAAAAGGCATCCAGTTGACACCGGAGTATGAACTCTCTTATTTTGAGGAAAAAGAAGCCCTGGAAATTATTGAACATGAACTGGTGCTATGCGAGATTTGCGGCGGGGTGATCGCTCCCAAATCTCAACTGCTGCACCTTTATGAAAAATTAGGAACTATTGCTTATTCAAATCCGACGATTTACCTGACTAAAATGGAAGAATTTCAATTGATCGATGAGTCGGCTCGCCAGGAAGACCGGCAAATAGACCGCTGGGATATGGTTCGAGTAACCTGTCCCACTTGCCGTCGAAATATCCTCCTTAAGGAAGAATGGGGTTAACTGAATGTAAGATTTTGTTATTAATAAAAGCATTTATTAAAGAGCCATACCGAATCCTTTTCAAGTATGGCTTTTTTATTTTTCTAACCCTCCATATATTTTCTATTTAGGAAATAGAAAAAAATCCCATATGGATTACGAACAACTCAAACAAATCATATCATCAAAGCCTCTCATCATCGGAATCGGTAATGAACTCCGGGGTGATGACGGAGCCGGAATTATTCTGGTTCAAAGAATACAGACCTCCGGATATAAAAATACCCTGATCGTTGGAGGAACACCTGAGAATTATCTTCAGAAAATTATTACTATGCCTAGTGAAAGCCGGCTCTGGATTGATGCAATAAATTGGGGAAGTTCAGCTGGTGGATTCAAAATTTTTCAGAAGGAGGAGATCAATCATTTTGCAATTTCCACTCACAATTTTTCCCTAACCGTTATTACAAAATTCCTGAACGAATTCCGTCCGATACCCGATTTCTTTTTAGGGATACAACCGCAAAACCTGGCACTGGGAGAGTACCTGAGTACTCCAGTGGATCATATCGTAAATGAATTGGCCGGAATAATAACCAAACAGCTGGAGAAGAGTGGTCTAATCTGAGGGTTTTCGTCTAAACAGGAAATACCAATTCTGATTTAGAAGTATTTTACTGACCAGAGATGTAAATTAAAGGCAGGGGTTATGAAACCTGATCGAACACATCTGCCATCATTTGTGAAACTCTTTGGAGGTTGAATACTACCTTCACTAAAAGGCAAATTTCAACAGCAAAATAATAACCAAACCTATTACTATAACAGGAACCAAAGGAATTAGTACTGCCAGTAACACAGGTAGAATGACCAAGGGGATCAAAATCAGTAGTACCATGACTGAAATGGCTCCCAAAATTATTTTAATCGGAAGGGTAATGATAAACACACCAGCTTTTAAAATCCACACCGCTAATTTGATTGCAGCAAATAGGAAGATAACAATCAATAAGGCGATTACTATTTCCATTTTCTGTCCTTCTTTTAGCTTTTGCTATTCGACTTACGGTAAAAGAATTTTGATGTTTCATTATAATTTAAATCAGATTATTTTTCAAATATATTAATTGCTATCAACCGAGTGAAGAGAACCTATATAATAAATCAGAAACAGGAAAGGCCGGAGAATGAAAATTAATCAGAAAAAAATGATAGAACGCTTTTTGAGATATGTTCAGATAGATACCCAATCGGATGAAAATTCTACGACTTATCCCAGCACCGAAAAACAACTTGAACTTTCGAAGCTGCTGGTAAAGGAAATTAAAGAGATAGGAATAAAGGAGGTGGAGCTGACAGATCATGGTTATGTTTTCGCTACCTTACCTTCTACTCTCCCCAAAAAGTATGATAAAATAGTTCCTATTATTGGACTCATTGCACACGTTGATACTTCACCGGATGTGTCTGGTTCCGGAGTGACGCCGGTTATTCATCAGAATTATCAAGGAGGAGAAATCAGCCTTCCCAAAGATCAGGCTCTCGTCATTCAACCGGAAACCGATCCGGCAATAGAAAAATGCCTGGGGCATGACATCATAACCTCGGACGGTACCACCCTGTTAGGAGCGGATAACAAAGCCGGGATAGCTGAAATCATGACAGCCGTGGAATTTCTTGTTAACAATCCCAGTGCCCTTCACGGAGAAATAAGATTCGCTTTCACAGTGGATGAAGAGGTGAGTCAGGGTACTAAATATTTTGATCCAAAAATATTTGCTGCCAAATATGCCTATACTATTGATGGAGAAACTGCCGGTGAATTAGAGATAGAAACTTTTTGTGCAAACACGGTCATCATCAGCGTGAAGGGAATTAACATTCATCCAGGGTATGCCAAAAATAAAATGATTAATTCTATTAAAATTGCCTCCGAGCTTATATCTCAACTGCCAAAGGACAGGATGTCTCCTGAAACCACGGAGAAGAGAGAAGGATATGTTCATCCCAACACTCTCAATGCCAACGTGGAAGAATCGACCATCAAATTTTTAATCCGTGATTTTACGGTGGAAGGCTTGAAGGAGAAAGAATCTTATTTAGAGAATTTGTTTAACAGTATTCTAAAAAAACATCCCAAAGCCAGTGGAAAATTTCGAGTAGAGGAGTCTTACCGGAACATGCGCTACATTTTAGATCAATATCCTCACGTGACGGAGTACGCCCGGGAGGCTATTGAGAGAAGTGGATTAAAACCAACCATTTCCTTAATTCGGGGTGGCACAGATGGAGCCCGTTTATCTTATATGGGCCTGCCAACCCCCAATATTTTCACCGGTGGACATAATTTTCACAGTAAGCGGGAATGGATATCAATCCAGGATATGCTTAA
>MESS01000003.1:21581-28555 GCA_001771055.1 Caldithrix sp. RBG_13_44_9 | reverse complement strand
GGCATTTGGTAAATCACGCTTGTTGTATTGTACCATCCAGGGAAAGGTTTCAAGGGAAAACCCTGAAGCCAGGAGGTTATTTTCCAAATCCAGCAAGGTTTCGATATTTCCTTCCATGCGGTCCCGCTGCGAATCAGCCACAAACACAATGCCATCTACTCCATTGAGAATGATTTTTCGGCTGGAGGCATAATAAACCTGACCCGGAACCGTATAGAGATTAAATTTTGGTTTTTTGCCTTTGATTCTACCTACTTCAATTTGCATAAAATCAAAGAAGATAGTACGGTCTTCTTTGGTTTTTAAGGTTACCAGTTCGCCAGTTAGCGAGGGATCCAGTTTGGAATGAATATATTCCAGATTGCTGGTCTTACCACTCATTCCAGGTCCATAATAAACAATTTTGAGATTTATCTCCTGTAGTGCCCAATTAATAAACATTCAACTTCCCCATATCTGTTTGATTTTATCTTCTGTCCCACGGTTGGAATATCATTTGAATGAGTCATCCAGCATATCGCCCAACATGCTGGAGAAATCCTTATCAATTATTTTACTGGCATCCTCCCCTTGTTCACTCTCTTCAAAAATTTCAAGCAGGCTATGGATGGCTTTTTTAGTATAAATTCTCACCAATCCCAGAGTTACACTGACATCAAAAACCACTACCAGGAAAAAATTATCACCAATATTTGACAGATACACGTTCCTTTTTTCGCCCTCATGGAATAGCAATTTAAATTTTGCATCTTCCCCTACCAATTTTGCCATCTCCGAAGTGGCAGCAAAATCGCTAGCAGCCAGTGCGCTGAGGATGGCGGTATTTATATCTTCAGTATTACCACGCTGGGTTATCAACTGTCCGCTGATATCAGCGAGTAAAATAGTGGAAGCTTTGGTTTTTGCAGCCAGTTCGGATAAGACCTTGGTAATTTCATCGAACTGCCGGGCGGTGAGAATCACTTGGCGGCTGCCATCTTTTAATTTCTTAACTTGGACCATCGGGGTCTCTCCTTAACTTTATAAATTTAATTACCGACTTTTCAATCGTTCAATCGAAGATTTCAAACTTTCTCGCATCCGTTCGATTGCTTCGGCCAGAATCCCAATTTCGTTTTTTACCTGCACCCGTACCGGTTTATTAAAATCTCCCATACTTATTTTATGAGCCATCTCAGTGAGATGTGCTATGGGCCTGCTGAATTGTAATGTAATAATAAAAACCGTCAAGGTGATAGCTAAAAAAGTACCAATCAAAAAAACAATTCCCAAATAAATGATGGTTTCTTCAATTTTGTCGTCAACAAAAGATTTTTTCATTCCCACCCGTACATAACCCAGCAAACCTTCCTTCACCGCCTGTTTTATATCATAAACCTGGGTATGCTGCGAAGTCACCCGGATCAGTTTCACATCAAACTCCACTGTTTCTCCAAACTGGGTTTCGGAATGGCCCACCGCAATTTCGCTGGGGACAATACCATTATAGGTATCGGTCTTAATCTGGCCGCTATAATCCTCAATCAGAATATATTCGATGGTGGAATAATATTTATATTTCTCTACAGTTGACTTCAATTCGACGAAATCTTCTTCGATGATCTTCTCAGCAGCAATTTCGGCAATATTAGCAGCTAACAAACGGCCCTGCTCGATCAGTGATTCGGTGAGAGTGCGATTCACATATCGGTAGGTAGTGTATAAGATTATACAGCTGAAAATCAATGTCCCTACCAGGATAAAAACAGCAATTCTCAATCGCAAACTGAAATAGACTAGTTTTTTCATTTGAACAGATAAACCCTTACTCGGTTATAAATATTTTTCTGGAATTCAACCTGTTTTACCGGGTCGTCAATCTGGTTGGTTAAAAGTTCAATCAGGACGGGCAGATTTTGAACCTCAAAATTGTCCCGATTCATCCGCATCATTTCCAGGACATCTTCCAGAATGATTCCGGCGACCGGTCCTAACAGTAAGGTCATTTCATGGTTTAAGATCTTGAAAAATTCAGGCGAGACTAAAGAATCCCTACCGGAACGATTTACCAATACTAATAAATTCTGAGAAGATAATTTTCGGAATATTTCTTCTATTTCTGTTCGACTCAAGGCTAAATTTTCAGCGATCTGACCCACCGTTTTTTGTCCATCCAGTTGTGAAACCACTGCCCATTCCAGGTGTAATAAATCAGCATCCTCAGGTGACCGCTCATTACTCAGGACAAAGATCATATTGTTTTCTATCTTCCCAGACAATTCAATCAAATTGATACCCTTTTAATCAAGAGCTCCTAAATATTAATATTATCGGAACTTATCTGCTTTCTTTTAATTTTTGTTTTAATCAGATCAAAATTATATTTCCAGATTTTTGATATACTCCCGCTCCGAATCATCCAAAAATTTTCTATCCAGAAAGTTCAGATGCTTTCCACTATGATTTTTGCGTATTTTTTGGAAAGTACGTGAATTTAACAAATCGGTAATTTTTACATTAATTATCAGGCGTATCAAAGTAATATCAGCTATGGATTTTACCAGGACGATAAACAGTAAATCCGGCAAAATACGGGCATAAATGTGTCCATTCTCATGAGAGATTACAATTTCTTTAAAATTCTGTCCTTTACTATCCAAGACCGAGAAAATTTGAAAATAATGGAAACTAATATCAGTAACTGTTTTGATATTGATACTGGGAAGGGTCCAGGAATCGATCAGAATGTTATCAATGCCATAAATGGAAATCGCCTCAACATTTCGAATTTGGGTAAGATCTTTCAAAAATTCTTTAATAATCATAGTTCAACAATTCCTGGAGACATTTTATTTTTTACGATATAAACTCGGTCATAAATATTTCATACCAGAATATTATTATTTAGCCTGGCTGAATCATCTTTCTTTATTATTCTATTCCGCGGAGGATTTTTATTATATGCCTGATAAAATCCTCGGCAACGACATTTAAATCAGTCTGCATGGCCAGGAGTGTTGCCCTGAACTCTATCATAAAAAGATAGCCCTGGTTGCTTCTAAAATAAGTATATCTGAAATTTTCATCATAGAAATGGGTCAGTATCTTTTTCATTTTGTACCATAGAAAAGCAATCAGAACAGAATTCAGCGGTTCATTTTCCTTACCTTCGATCAATTTGCCCTTAAAATCCAAAACCTGTGAGCTCTTGATACTTTTTTGACCTGCCAGAGTACTGAAAACCTTTTTGTGAATAGAGGTCGCTTGCTGATTTTTTTCATCAAGTTCTCGAAGGCTATCCAGCACCACTGAATTCCATGGACGTTTGATGCTATGAGCCGGTGATTGGATACTAGCCTCAACTTTAAACTGTCCATCTGTGAGAGAAAGCATCTCATAGACAGCTTTTTCTCCGATATAGGGACTGAATTCAGCGTGTACAATCTGTCCATCAGCAAAATAAAGAAATCCGGTACCTTCGTGAGAGATCACCGTCACCTTGGCTACGTTTCTTTCCATACAATTCAGCTGAATGATATTTGCTAAACGCAGATCTTTTAAATTTCCGACAAGTACCATGATTTTCAGCTCAGTAATTTGAGTACCAGATCACGAATCTCATAAAGATCAAAGGGCTTTTCAATATAACTCTCAGCCCCTCTGCTAAAAGCCTGCTCTTTCTTTTCGTCCGAACCATAAGCAGTAATCACAATAACTTTGGTCAAAGGCTCCCTGGCTTTGATCATAGAGAGAAGGTCCAGGCCATTTATACCTGGCATAGCAATATCAGTAATCACCAAATCGAAGCGATTATTCTCAATCCGAGAAAGAGCTTCGGTACCATTGGAAGCGGTCAGAACCTCACACTCCAGAGGCACATTTATGAAGATCTGATAAAGACTAAAAGTTAAAACCTCCTCATCATCAACGATCAGCAGTTTTTTAATGTCACTCATAGTCATCTCCCGCACAAGAATACCGCTATTTCAGATGGTGAACAAAAGCAGGCAGTGCCAGGGTAATTTTAGTTCCGCTGCCAGCTTTGCTATCCACATCTAAATTCCCGCCATTTTCTCCCACTAACCGGCTGCAAATGGGCAAACCCAAGCCCAGACCGTTGGGCTTGGTGGTAAAAAAGGGATTAAAAATCTTATCAAGATTTTGACTGGGTATACCGGATCCGGTATCAGCAATCTCAATAAATGAATAACACAACTGGTTATTATCCAGTTCATAGTTAGTTATTTTAGGATCCAGAATGTTGATATTACGTTTATAGGTGGTCACCGTTAACCGGCCGCCCTCGGGCATTGCATCAATTGAATTTAAAAACAGATTGATAAGAACCTGTTCAATCTGGGTATCATCAACGAATACTTGCGATATTTCCTCTCCAAAATTAGTGACAAATTCAATGTTTCTTTTTCGCAGTTGAGGAGACAACAGCAAATATACCCCATCAATGATCAATTCCAAGTCATGGAATTTCAAATTGGGTTTGCTGGGTTTGGCGAATTTAAAAAATTCTTTTAAGAGCTTATTGGCTTTATCCACCTCCCGGATAATACGCTCAATAATTTGATGCTGAAAATCGTCTTTATTATTATTTTCCTGTAATAACTGGGCAGCCGCACGGATACCTGCTAACGGATTACGGATTTCATGAGCGATTCCGGCCGATAATTCGCCCAACAAAGCCAGTCGCTCCATTCGCTCAATCTGTACTTTTAAATGTCGGATTTCCGTTAAATCCCGAAAAAGGAGTATTATTCCATCAAAATTATTGTTCTCATCATGGATCTGGGAGGTACTCAATCCCACTACCATGTTTGAACCACCTTTTAAAAGGAAATTAACTTCTTTGTCATTAATTCGTTTATGAGGTAAAAAAACCGCCCGATGACATTTTTGCGATTCTTGGTCCTGGGCAAATATTTCTCTTAGATTTTTGCCCAGGAGTTCTTCGCGCTCATAATTCAGCATAGTCGCAGCAGTAGTATTGACAAAGGTAATCTCACCACCTAAATCTGAAGTGATCAAACCACTATTGAGGTTTTGGATGAGACTTTTATAAAAATTATATACTTTATTTAAAAGATGAGAAGAATAATTGGTGGTAAAATTCTCATCCTGGTTTTCTATGGGTTTGGATTCTTTTATTATATTTTCATCCCACAAACCGGAAAATTTGTGATTCAGCATGGAAAACATTTGTTTCTGTTTAGAAATCTTAGAACCCATTTGCTATTTCTTGTTTAAGTAGAGCTAAAATATAAAATAATAACACTTTAAAGTCTACCGCTTTTTCTTGTAGGTTAAAATCAAATAAATTTACATTTATTATATTTCAACAAATATAATTATTTAACAAATCAGCAAATATCTACTATGAAATTTTCGGGACAATCAACTGCTGTCCCATGTTAAATATTAATTATTTTTCGGACCAGTGTATAGGGTGACATCTTACGATCCAAGACCGCTTTTAGCTTCATATTCAATAATTTTTTTCGTTCATTATTCCAAAATTTTTGTTCTAATTCGCTTGCCACTAAATGTTGTATTTTATCCCTGATCCGATCTGAATGTTTGTTTTTCAGAATGTGCATTTTTTCTATAAAATCAATATGTTCCTGCACTAAAAGAAATAACTGGCCCAACCCGGTACCTTCATTGGCGATAGTTTTAACAATAGGTGTTTTCCAGCCTGATTTGACAGTTTTCAGCTGTAAAACCATTTCCAACTCTATTTTCATTTTTTCTGCTCCATCCCGGTCAGACTTGTTAATTACGAAAATATCTGCGATTTCCATCAATCCGGCTTTCATGGCCTGAATACTGTCACCCGATTCTGGAACCAGTACTACCACGGTGGTGTCACTGGCCCTGGCTACATCCAATTCACCCTGTCCCACTCCCACTGTTTCATAAATAATAACTTCCAAACCGGCAGCTGCCATGAGATCGCTTACATCCTGAGCAGTTCGAGAAAGACCACCCATACTCCCGCGGGTGGCCATACTGCGGATGAAAGTCCCCTCATCGGTTGTTAATTCACTCATCCGAATACGATCCCCCAATACTGCCCCACCGCTAAAAGGACTGGTGGGATCTACCGCTATAACTCCCACTTTCTTTCCTTGTTGCCGGAATAATTTGACCAATCTGGATACCAAGGTGCTTTTCCCGGCACCAGGGGGACCAGTCACTCCTAAGCGATAAGATTTTTGTGCTGCCGGATACAGCATACCTAAAAGCTTTTCTGAATTTCGATCTCCATTTTCCACCAGGGTTATCGCCTTGGCCAGCATCCGGAAATCCCCGGATTTTATGCCCTCAACCAGTTCGAGGTTTCTAGCTTTATTCAATATTTTTTGCATAAGATTTGTATTTTTATTTATCTAGATAATCAGTGTTGATCACAAATCTCTATTTCAAATTGTGATCTTTTAATCTTAAAACCGGGACAATTGCAAAAATAAAATTTAATCCCACTATCGAAGACCGGTATCAGTTAATTCAAATACTTAAGTAAATCTCCTTACTTTCCAGTCAATGCCAGGATCGCTTCAGTTCCTCATATCCACTAATTTCAAGCGGATGATATGGTAGAGATGATCTTACCGCAGAGATGTATTTTCAGGTTGCCTGGATGCACCTTCAACTGCACATGATAAATAAATTGCCAGGTTATTACTTACAAAACGATTAAAATATAGATAAATAAAAAACCATTTCAATAAATTTAATTATTTTAGGACCGCCGGTAGACAAAATTAGTCAGACCCTTTGGCTAATTTTTGTAATTTTGTCTGAATAGCAGGAATTCCCTGCACAATCCGCAGAACATCTTCAAGTTCAATCTGCTTCATACAAATCATCAGAGGACATTGCTTTAAGCGGCAAAGGCGGCAGGGGACATCTGCCAGAATATAGGGATGATTTGGATCATTCACCGGATTCCATAAAACCGGGGCATCGGTAGCAAACAGACT
>MESS01000003.1:19713-21492 GCA_001771055.1 Caldithrix sp. RBG_13_44_9 | reverse complement strand
AACTAACAGCCGGGTTTTATCAATCCCTAATCTGGCGAAATATTCCCGAACTACCTGTTGGTCTTCATCAGACCACTGAATCCGCAGGCGGGTATTGAGGTCTCTGATACCCAATAATTCCAAGACCCGGCATTTTTGAATGGACACATATTCCTGTTTGGCATTGGCACTGGAATGCAAGTTATAGGCCCATTGCCGACGCTTCATTTTCCAGCCAATCCGATAACTGGCCCGGGTTAACCAGGTGATCAAGGCACTTCCCGGTGTACATTGATAGTCGATAACCAGCTGATACCGGGCCCTAAATATTTTAAAATAAAAGGCAGGATGCCTCCAAAATGATGAAGGTATGGTGAGAACTTTTTGTACTTCCGGCAGACCTTGCACAATACCGGCAATGTTACTGCCTGTCAAAAAATGAAGCTCAGCCTGGGGCAGATTTTTTCGTAAAACGGAAAAAACCGGGGTGGTCAATACCACATCACCAATAGCCCGGATCTGAATTACCAAAATTTTATCAATTTTATTTATTAATTTCATGAGTAATTGCCTGTGTCAGGATTTTAATTGATTCTGCAATCTTTTCAAGCTTCTGAGCCGATCCATCATAAGATACAGCGAATCTTAGGCTACCATCATGATACCCATATTGTTGTTTCTTACTGCTGACAAAGATAGTGAGCATAGGCAACCCAAGGGCAGCTACCAGATGAGCGGGACCGGTATCACCGGAAATAAAGGCCTTTTGCCCGGCAAAGAAGGCGAGTGTTTCGGACAAAGGATGTTTCCAGATCATTACTTTTTTTTGCAGATCTGGCGGGAGATCCGGCAGTATTTCCTGATCATCCGGTCCAAGTGCCAGCAATATTTCCAACCCTTTATTTTTAGAAATTTCTGCAAGCAAAAAAGTTATCAGGTTAGGAGGCAAAACCTTTTTTCCGGTTGCTCCCAACCAAAGCAGAATTGAAGGTTTAGAAATATTCAGAGCATATTTGACCGCGACTTTCTGGGTTTCCTCAGGAGAGACTCGTAAACCACCCCAGACCAATTCAGCAGCAGGATCAAAAAATCTCCAGAGATCCAGTTGGGAGTCGGCATAGTGTTTAGCTGAAGAGGATTCTACGGCTAGGTCATAATAAGTCTTACTTTCTCCCCAGGAAAATCCCATCAGTATTTTTGGTCGGCACCACCACCCCAATAGCACCTGTGATATGGAAAAATTATCTGGATTATGACTGCTGATAATGAGATCATATTTTTGCTGTCTTAAAGCCTTTAACCAGGAGAAAAACAGTATGGGATTAAGCAAAAGCTTATCCTGCTGGTAGGGCCAGTATTGGTCGATGATTCCAACCGAGAATTTTTGATAAATATCTAAGACTGGCTGGTGAAGGAGCAAATGAAGCTGAACATCAGGAAGTGATTGACGAATGGCCCGCAGCAGGGGTAAAAGCATCATTCCGTTTCCAACACGTTGATCCAATCTGAAAACCAATATTTTTTTGATTTCTTTTACAGACAACTGCAGCTTATTTTTTCGTCGCAGGAGTTGCCCACCAAGAAAGAGCAGAAGTTGTTTCCCGCTTGACTCAATCTCTTTAAGAAATGTATTATTCATTAGATATTCACACTTATTTGAAGAATAAAAAATCGCACGTATTACGGTTCATAATTTATTAACTTTAATATTCTTATGAAACATACTTCTTTGGAATTTCTAGAAACTATCAACTATGAGAAGATATGAAAACCAGTACTTCTTTTAAAATAGTAAGCACC
>MESS01000003.1:16519-19707 GCA_001771055.1 Caldithrix sp. RBG_13_44_9 | reverse complement strand
CGTGCCAGTATAAACCAAGAATTTTTGAACCTTTGTGCAACCGTTTCTCAAGCCAATTTCCGTCTGAATGGTTCACATCTATCTATCTCAGAAATGCAAAAATATACCCGGATTCTACAAAAATACACTTCTTCAGTGAAGGCAGAAGTCTACCTAGATTTACAGGGAAATAAATTACGTATCGGGAAGCTTAAAAACCATCTCCAATTAATACCCGAAAAAATGGTCAAACTGAAGCCAGGGAGTTATTCCAGTATTGGTCACATTCCCATTCCACATCCGGAAATATTCCAACAGGCCGTGACTGGTGATATTCTTCACCTCCAGGATGCCGAGATTAAACTGGAAATAGCCGAAATAAATAGTAAAAGCATTCTAGTCCGGATCCTGGAAGGCGGCTGGTTGCGCAGTAAAGCCGGAATAAATTTCCCCGAACGTCAAATTTCTCTGATTCCACAGAGCACTATTCCAGGTAAACAATTAAAACTTTCCCAAATTTTGGGCATCCAGAATCTGGCGCTATCTTATGTTAAGAGTGAACTTGACATCCAGGAACTAAAAAATTTGTGCAGGAATCTCGGTTATTCCCCAAAGATAACTGCTAAAATTGAACATCCTGAAAGCCTGAAAAATCTGGAAAAAATCTGTAAGACTGCAGATGAAATCTGGTTTTGCCGGGGTGATTTAGGATCGCTTATCCCCTGGAAGGAATTGGGTTATTGGCAGGGCTATTCAATTGAGATGGCCAAAAATTCAGGAAAACCAATCATGATTGCAGGTCAGGTTTTTCAGCATCTGACCGAGCATTCACAGCCTACCCGCAGCGAGGTGGTTCATTTTTATACTCTGCAAAAACTGGGAGTAGACGGTATCGTTTTATCCGATGAAACGGCCATTGGAAAGAATCCAGCAGCAGCATTGAAAGAGATTATCAAACTTTTTTGACCAGCAACAACTCTTTATCCCATATTTCCCATAAACAAAATTATTCTTTTCCTGTTCTCATCACCAGAGGGAAAAGTTCAGAGAACCGAGAAGGAGGGGAATTATTTCAATGATTTTTTTAGTGAAGATATCAGACTAATAAATTTTACCAGTCTTTAATTCTTTATAAACCTCTCCAAATTTCAAGAAATTCTCTATATCATCCAGAGTCTGACAATTAGCCTGGATCAGTTCCGGTAACAGCTCCAGGTTAGTTTTTTCATCCAGCATTCTTTTGATCCAGCGCGGATGTTTATGTAAAGCGGCTCGCAAGGACATCTTACCGGTGAGCCAGGAAAGATTCATGGGATATTGTTCAGGATGGACAATGACAAAAAACAGGTGAAAAATAACGATGGCCAGGGTGGCCAAAATGGCTTCATAAAAGTGAATTAGCTCTGAGGCCCTGACAATCCAGCTGGGGGCAAATCCAGTGACAATAACCGGAAACCATAGTACCAGACCGGTGATGGTCATAACGATATTTCCCCATACCAGGGACCAATACTCGGCTTTCTCAGTGTAGTCAAACTCTTCATACTCCGGTTTCTTCCGGCTTAACCCCAGATAGTATTGCAGAGTCTGGATCATTTCGGGGATATCGCTCATCCTGAACATGATTTGTTTCAGCAGATACCGGCCGCGGACCGTAAATAAGACATAATATATATGATAAAACGACACCAATACCATGATGACAGCGGAAACGCGATGAATGACCCGTCGGCTCCATTCGTCTATTCCGATGCTTCCAAGAAGATTTACCCAGCCAGCATCCGGGAACTTTAAGGCGAAACCGGAAATGGCCAGAACGGAAAATGAAATCATCAGACCGGCATGTTGAAAAATCTCTGCCTGTTTAAATCGAATAATAAAATAATTTTTCTCTTCTTTTTTCTTATTTCTGATATACTTGAAAAAAATGATCACATTATGTAAAAACATCGCCCCGATCACACCGACAATCAGCACCACATAAATAAGGGTAATGTAAAAATTAACAGGATTTCCTTTAATAAGCATCGCTTCGTGGGTGTAACTCTTGGCAAATGAAATGGTAACATTACTATGACATTTACTGCAGGTTTGTATCAGATTATTTTCATTCACCATCGAATAAGGATCTCTGGCTTCCAGTAAACGGTGATTTCCATGGCAACTCCCGCAGGTGGCAGCATCTTTTCTCCCAAGACGTACTGACAATCCATGATAGGAATCGACATAGGTAGAGACCACTGTTTGAGGAAGATCATACTTCCGGACCAGCTCTTTATTGGTATGACAATCAATACAGACATCATGAGCGGCGACCAGATTAGCAGAATCCGGATGCATAATTTGATGCTCCCCGTGGCAATCCGTACAGGTGGCAGATTCTAACACCCCATGAGAGAGAGCTCGGGAATGGATCGATTCACTATATTCAGCCAGTTCTCTAATGTGACAACCCCCACAGGTATTTCCGATATTTAATTTATAGATAGTGGAATTGGGATCGATCCGTTTTAAAATCGAATGGGCTGGATGACAGGTATTGCAGGTTGGTGCCGAATCATATCCTTCCATTAATAATTTACCGTGCACTCCTCGGAGGTACTCGGAACGAACACAAGGCTGTTTGAAGGCTGTTTCTGATACGGTACTTCTGGCCTCATGGCACTCACAGCAGGTATTGGGTAAATTCTGAAAGTAAGTGGAGGAAACCGGATTTGAGGATGGCAAAATATTATGCTGTCCATGACAATCCGAACACTTCGGAGCCAACTCGGGCATATTAATAAACTTTAAACCATGCAAGGTTTGAGAATATTCGTCTTGAGCATCGCTATGACAATTCCCGCAATTCACCGGTTGCAGTTCATCCGGGTGAGGGTAATCAACGGTAGAAGTCAAGTCTTGATGACAATCAACACAGCTAAAACCGGCATGGACCGATTGTTCATAAATATTAGCATCTACCCCCATGGAAATTTCTGTGCCAGCTTTATTTAAGCCGGTGAATTCCGGATCCGCATGGCAGACCATACAATCTTCATTTGTCTGTGCAAAACCGGATGAGATCAGCGTCAGGATGAGAAGAACCAAACGATGCATGATAGTCCTTTCTTTCTTTTTTACTGCCAAGATGGAAAGCCAGCGAAAAAGAGATCAGTGTTTCTGTTGTTCTTTGGTCATGAGAAAATGGTTCAGGCTTTCAAGATTAA
>MESS01000003.1:14860-16483 GCA_001771055.1 Caldithrix sp. RBG_13_44_9 | reverse complement strand
CAATTTTACCACTTTCCAGCAACCGGTACAAACTGCCTTTATGCATCCGGAGGTATTCAGCGGCTTCTTTCAAGGTAAGGAGTCTTAATTTTTGAGAAGCATCCATGATTCATCCTTTCTTAACCAATTACTTCTTCACATTTGTTTATCAGAACAATTTTCGGGAAAAGATTAACATAAAATAATGACAATATTTTCCCTTTTTTTATGGTTGATAATCAACCAGTTTAAAATTCGAAAAGAAAGCAGGTCAGATCTTACACAATTATGATCAACTTTTCTTTTTTTTCATCCAAATTAATTTAAAATCATGTGAAGAAATTGTCAATACAAAATATTTAATTATTTACGGCAGAAGGAGTTGAGAAAATGATTTTATCAATCACAATTATAAGAATATATAATAAAATGCCTGCCAGGACATCCACCAGATAATGATAACGGAGGTAGATGGTGGAGATGATCAGCAGAAAGATTATCGGCATACTGATATAGAAGATTTTAGGAAAATATTTATAAGCAAAGTGAGAGACCAGGAGAGCCACTGCCACATGACCGCTGGGAAAAGCATCCCATTGAATATTCTCCAAGCCGTTCAAGGTGGTACTGATATAATGATATAAACCCAGACCATCCAGGTGCACGGTGTGCAGATGGGAAAGGAAATAGCGCGGACCAAGGGCCGGAAAAAGCAAATATCCAAAATAGGAAAGATAAAAAGAGAGCAGGATCGCGAAAGCGAAGCGATCGAATCTTTTTAGATTATCCCGACAATGCAAGGGAATGAGCACCACCAGCGGGAGAAAATAAAAAGTAAGATAAACCAGCTGCAAGCACTCCGTCAACCAGGGAAAATAAAATTGCTCGATCCATACTGTGGGATTGGTGCGGGTCAAATAATGATCTATTTTTATTAAGGTCAGATCAATATTCCCCGGGTGTATGGCCGGAATCAGATAATGCAGAGCAGTAAAAAAAAGAGGCAGAAAAAAAAATTGGTAATAGTAGCGTATGACTTTCAGAAAAGGTAAAACCGGATCTAATCCTCCAATAAACAGGACGACCAATAAGGTCAGAAAATGAAGCAGGAGAAAAGTAGCAGCAGAGGGAACCGTCTTATAATTTATCAGAATCAGAAGAATCCAAATCAGCAAATACCCGCAGGTCAGCAGATCATATTTTTTGATCCGATTAACAGAATAAAAGGAATTCATCTGAGTCTGACCTGTTCATTAGATTTTTTTCCCGCTGGAATCTATTTAGGGTAAATGAATGAACGGTAAATAATCCGTTATATCTCAGCCAGAAATAGACCTGACACCCGCCAAAGCCGGGATGACCAGGACACTAAGTTCAAATTACTGTTCCATTGGGAATAATTGCATTTTTGGGTATTACTATAATTCCATCCCGAATGACATAATTTTCCGCCATCTCTTCCTGGACGCCTTTGGTATTTATTAATTTAACCCCATGTCCAATGCGGGCATTTTTATCTACGATCGCATTCTGAATCTCACAATCGTTCCCGATACCGACATTAGGAATCCCCTTGGTCTCATTTTCAATTAATTTTTCCTTCGACTCAAAAAAGTCCGCCCCCATGATGATGGCCCGGTTAAG
>MESS01000003.1:12760-14841 GCA_001771055.1 Caldithrix sp. RBG_13_44_9 | reverse complement strand
CGAGTCCTGATTCCAATGATCGATTGTGAGACAACTGAGCGATTGAGAATACTTCCTTCACACAGAATTGAATTATTCACTTGTGATGACAGAATTTTGGATCCTGGTAAAAAGCGGGGATGGGTGAAAACAGGTTTTTCTTCATCATAAAAATTGAATCTGGGAAGGCTGGCAGTCAATTCCATATGGGCTTCAAAAAAACTGTGGATGGTTCCGATGTCTTCCCAATAACCATCAAAAAAATAACCAAAGACTTTTTTCTTTTTCAAAGCCAGAGGAATCACTTCTTTACCAAAATCTTCAAAATCGGTTTTTTCCAGCATATCCCCCAGTACATCCCAGTTAAAAAGGTAAATTCCCATCGATGCCAGGTGAGTTCTACCCGCCGGATCGACCCCATATTGCTTAAAGGTCTGCTCCGGAACCTGCATCATTTCCTGATCGGATTGTTTTTTGGGCTTTTCAAAAAAAGAAATAATTCTTCCATTTTTGTTGACCTTCATTACCCCGAATTCAGGAGTCTGTTCCAACCGTACCGGATAGACGGAGATACTGATATCAGCCTTTTTTTGGATATGATAATCGATAAATTTCCGGTAATCCATCCGGTATAAATGGTCACCTGACAGAATCAGGACCAGGTCCCCTTCGGTGCGCAAGAAACGCAAATTCTGGCGCACTGCATCGGCAGTGCCCTGATACCAGTCACGGTTTTCCAGGGTCTGCTGGGCCGTGAGAATGGTGACAAAATCTTTAGTGAAAGTATCGAAGCGATAGGTCAGGAAAATGTGCCGGTGTAATGATTCACTGCTGAATTGAGTGGATATAAAAATTTTTTTAAGTCCGGAGTGAAGACAATTGCTGATTGGAATATCAATCAGCCTGAATCTCCCGGCAATCGGAACAGCCGGTTTACTTCTGATTTTGGTAAGCGGATAAAGGCGACTTCCCTGCCCTCCCGCTAAAATAATAGTTACTACTTTCGGCATGATCCACCCCTTCGGCAGTCTGATTTACCTCAAAGGATCTATTATTACTTTAATAAAAAAATTATCCTAAAAAAGAGGGCATAACAATTCTGCCTTTTTCATACTTGATGGTCAAAGTTAAAAAGTTCCAAGTATGGTTTGAAATGCATTTTTTATTTCTTTGGAGCTGTACAAATTGCTCCCCCGCTCCACGGACTCATTCATAACACGAACCAGCTGCCGGATATGCTGGAATTTTTCATAATCAGTCGTCGTTCTGAAGAGCGGGTAAATGGTTTTGTTGGACAGAAGAGGATCGGCCTCTGCCGGAAAGAGACCATCCTTCACTGCCCGTTCGTGATCCACTGTTCCAGGTATGGGTGAGAAGGATGCTAAACGAATTTTAATCCCCAGGGAATGGACAAAAATCAGGCTATGACAAATTTCCTGGAAGGTCTGATGAGGAAGACCCATCATGACATAGGCCTCCAGCTGTTTCCGTGAATACCCCGCCTGTTCCAAATTTCTTATCGCCTCATCCAGATCGGCTGGAGTGATCTTGTTTTTCATATCCGCCAGCCGTTTGGAATCAGTTGTCTCAAAACTAAGGCGGATAGTGGTAAAGCCGCTACGGTGAAACCACCTAGCCATTTCCTGGTCGATCTGTCTGGCGTGAAGTCCGTTGGGGGTATGAAATCGCAGGTTCACTCCCCGGGCAACCAGTGTTTCTAAAATTGGAATCAACCGCTGATTTTTATTCAGCAGTAAGGCATCATCATAAAAAGCAATATCAGGTACACTGAAACGCTGAACATTTTCCAGAATTTCTTGCACCACCGCCTGGGGGTTGCGCTGAGCATAAGGACCGCTGATTTTATCGGTCGCACAAAAAGTGCAGTGATAGGGACAGCCCCGGGAAGTCATCACCGGCAGATAATCTAATCGGCTATACAGGTCGAAGGCAGGTGTGGGAAAGTCATCTAATACTCGGGGCGGAAGGGAATTCTGGGGCGCATTTGGAAGCAGTTGTGCGAGTAATTTTTCAATTTGGATTTCTCCAGGTCCGGTTATCACAAAATCTGGTTTGAGGATATTCCGGGCATGTTTTGGAAG
>MESS01000003.1:12326-12741 GCA_001771055.1 Caldithrix sp. RBG_13_44_9 | reverse complement strand
CCCAAAATGACCGGGACCTCCGGAAACACCTGCCGTAAAATTTCGATCACCCTCTGGGGTCCCGGATACCAGTATGTCATGAATGAAGTGACCAGAACAGCGTCTGGTTTTGTTAGTTTTTTTAATCGAGATATGAATAAATCTTCCGGCATTCCATAGCGGGCAAAATAACGGGGTATAAAATGAAACACCGCCGGTTTTTCCACCCGCTGACGTTCAAAATGTCCCACTCCATATTTTTTTAATTTCAGCGGTTTGCTATAAACGCCTCCCAGCTGTGCCGGATGGTATCGGTCTAAACAATCGATGTAATCAATTTCATAGCCAATTGAACGCAGATAGGAAGCAATATACAGCAAACCAATGGGTTTGCTCCAAAGGTCAAAGGCCGTGAAATCATATATCCAGGGATTGA
>MESS01000003.1:7561-12243 GCA_001771055.1 Caldithrix sp. RBG_13_44_9 | reverse complement strand
GTCCAGCTGTCCCCCCAGCCATAAATCCTTATCCGTTTCCTGATCGGTAGATCTTTCCCCGAGCACAGAAATGGTAAAACGCGGAGAACGGTCAAAGCTGAAAGTATACATCTGATTATAGAACTGCCGATCATTATATTGAATAGTGACATGCTGGTGTTCAATGATCATCTTGGCAGAATAATAGTCAGAGAAACCATATTTGGCGGTTCCTACAAGATTCAGGTACCGGGCCTCAGGATCTTTTTGCTCTCCTGCTCCGCCAGCAAAATTAAGGGTATAGGAGGGATCCCATTCCAGCTGACCAAAATATTCATGATAAAGCATTAAACCCTGATGGTTCTCGGTCTTACTGTGGTTTACCGTCAAAACCAAAGCATCCTGGTAAGTATAGGTCAACTCGACCAGATACCCTTTTTCATCGTTGGCATTCTGAACGAGTTGATGGCGGTTCATCAGGGTAAAGAGATGTTCACGGCAAACGGCAGGTGGATTATTATAGGTCAATTCTGAGGGTGGATTTTTTTCAGAAGTTCTTTCGGTGAGGTCATACTGGTCATAGTCTTTATATTCCACTAAAGCGGTGAAAGGACCCCAGAATAGATTTCCCATTCCATAGAAGGCCTCTCCTTCCAGCTCTGAATCTGGAAAATCTTTAAATGCCCGTTCGGCATAAAAATTCCCCCAATCAAAATTCAGTCCGGCATGGACCTCACCCCAATGGACACGACCATGAGATTGTAAATCCGAGGTGACATAACTGCTTCCGAGATAGACCATCTGCAGAGGTTTCAGGGTAAAGGTTCCTCCCTGAAGGACCTCTCGCCGGCGGCCACGGCGGTCGCGGGGAGTTCCACCGAGGATCTGGAAATCAATAAAATCATGATAATATTCAAACTTGACTCCATCAATATTGGTATCCCAGCGCAGCATGCGATTTTCAAAAGAACGAAGCACCAGGCCCCGTCCGAACAGCGAATAAAAATTCCCGATGGTAAAGGTGAGACCATCCTTTTTGTATTCCAGAAAACGCTGGGAAATTCCCTGGCCAACCGAGTCCTGGGAATAGGGTTGGGGGGGAAGGTGAAATTCATAGCGAACACCAAGTCTCCAGTTTTTATATCCCAAGGAAAGGTCGGTCCAGTCTTCAAAATAAACCGTATCCAAATCAACGTCGTTGGAATACTCCAGATAATTATTTCCGCTTAACTCTATTTGCGCCTGAAGGGGAAAAATCCACAGAACCAGATACAGGAAAAAATATATTCGCCAGTTTTGTTTGATCATATCATTTTCCCAGAAAGTCTACTTTTCTTAGTCAGAGGGTTCATCAGGTTTCATTAATGATGTTTTAAAATTCCTTCCGTCAAGGCGGGATCAGGATGACTGCCATTCCCTTTCGAAAGGAGAACCTGGAAGACTATTATTCAGAAGTTTCTTTCATTAGATTTTCGAGTTGTTTTTCCAGTTCTTTCTCATCTCCCATGCGATATCCAACATGAGTATAAACGATCTGACCTTCTTTGTTGATCAAGACCGTATAAGGTGGTACTTTACTCTGATACAGCTGGATCACTTCGCCGTTGGTATCCAGCAATATTTTATAGGGATAATTATGAGACTTTACAAAACTGCCCACCCGACTAACGGTTTTGGGATCGTCAATGGCTATAGCCAAAAATTGTACATCTTTTTCTGAATACTTTTTATAGAGGCTCTTCATATGTTTCAGTTCTTCGATACAGGGAATGCACCAGGTGGCCCAGAAATTGATGACGATAGGACCCGCTCCAGTATTTTCTGAGAGCTTATAATTATCACCCTTGGTAGTTTTGAGAACAAAATCAGGAGCCCTTTTACCGGTGAAGGATTCATCCTGAGAAAAAAGAAAATTTGAAAGCACCATACTCAATAACAATGTGAAGACCACTTTATTCATCCTGACCTCCATTTAGAACGTGAGTAATCAGCCGGATATTTCTCATCTATAATTAAAATTCCGGATATCTGGTCCAGCCAGACTGGAGGACCGCTTTGGTGAGCACATTCTGAACAAATGCGATCACGGTAACATCATGGCCCCACTCCGTACTCAGAGATATTTCAAAGTTAATGGTTTCAGTTTCCTGCGCCGCCAGGCTGATGGTTATTCCATTTCCATCAGGGTAGAAAGCTCTCAATACGGCATCAAAATGAGTCTGACCATTGCTGCCAGGCGGAGTATTGTAATGGATTTCGTCTTCGATTAAAGCGATGAATAAACGGTGATCAGAGCTTATACTCTGAAGAGCTTTTATTTGCATCTTACCTTTCATCAAAGTATCAGTCCAGTTCAGTTCCTGAAAAGCAATGATTAAGAGGGTATCCTTGATCAACTGACTTTCAATCAGATTCTGATAACTCATTGCTGAAAGAGGATCCAAAACTAACAAACCGTCAACAAAGGCTCGCGGTAAAGATTGTGGTAAATAAAATTGTATACGGCTATCATTAGCAGCTCTAGCAGCAAGATACATCGGATCGCTGGGAGAGGGATAATTGGCATGATAACCTAAGACAACCAATATTGAGGGGCCATAACTTTCAGCCAGATCATTGACAATTTCATCTGAAGTGGGACAGGGAGGGCAGCTGGTATTGGAAAAATGCTCCAATAAAACGAACCGGCTGATATATTCTTCTAATTGATAGACCAGCTGCAGGTGATCGTTCTCTAAAATTTCGATGGTATCTGACCGAACACTAAAACCACTTTTAATAATTTCCAGGGGATACATCCCAACCGGCAGACCTTCGATATAAATTGGAGTGTATCCAAATTCCAATTTATTTATGATTACCCTAGCGCTATCGGGCGAAGAATTAACTGAAAGGTTTCCATTCACTGCCGGAACTAATTCGATTGAAACTGTATCTGTCTTAACTTCTTCCAGTAAGACCACAACCGAATCTGGGTTTGATCTGAATCCTCCATGAAACAGATGAACCACGTGTTTACCGAGAGCAAGATCCTCGATCAGATAGGGAGTAAGAAAACCAGTATCCTGATAATCCAGGAAAATACGGGCGGAGTCAGCTCCGAGAGAAACTATCCATAACTGAGCATGTTGGTCCTCAAATTGAATCCCATCTTTGGTGGTACAAGCTAAACCGATAAGGATGAAAACATAAAATATACGACGTATTTTTACTTTAAATCTCATGCTCATTCCCCTGAATCCCTCATTAGAATTTCAGAAAATATAGCCCATCTGACAATTTATCAAGCGCTTTTTCAAAATATCTGCTGCGCTGAATGATGCGGCAACTGATACCATTTCTTTCTAATCTGCTTAATTCATAGAACTTAACCACTAAGCACTAAGACACTAAGATTATTAAAGTTGTGTGTTGAGAAAAATTAAAATATTTTCTATATAATTTAGTCTTTATGATAACCAAATCTATTAATTTTAAATCCTTGGTGTCTTAGTATCTTAGTGGTTTTGAATAATTCAGGCTAAGATATGCCTATAAAAAAAGGCCTCCTATCTTATCCGGACAGAAGGCCTTTTATTTAAAGTAAGAACAGATCAGCGCAGGAGGATCATCTTCTGTACTGCTTTATTATTACCGCTGATCAATTGATAATAATAGATACCACTGGCTGCTGGTTTTCCGGAATCATCTTTGCCGTCCCAGGTTACCTGGTAACTTCCAGCCGGTTGATCTTCGTTTACCAGTTGACGGGTTAATTGACCGAGTGAATTATAAATCCACAATTGAGTTGCCTCCGCAGTCAGATTATCCAATGAATATTGGATGATGGTTTCCGGATTAAAGGGATTGGGATAATTGGGCTGCAATCGGAATGACATAGCCAGTGCAGGATTATCATGTATTCCCGTGGGAACTTCATTGAACCAGCGGATACTGCGTACCAGGATGGAATCCCGGTCAGGTTCATCGGCAATCTGTTCGAAACCTATACCAAGATATACTACTTTATAGTCAGGTGTGGCTGCCCGAATACCGGCCACATTAGGTCCGCTCATGTATTTCAAAATGGGAGCGGCCTGTCCATCATAAGCAGAGATGATATCGGGTGAACGGGTATAGAGATTTGCAATGATGAAACTTAGACCGTTGGAAATAGGATCTCCGGTATAGCCGTTTATCAAGAAGAACAAAGAAGCGTTATTCACGAAATTAGCGTGGAGATAATTATTATAAAATGATTGGGCAAACTGGCTTTGACCATTTGCCCCAAAAACATCATAACCGATATCCTGGCCGGTGATGAAAAGATTGCCGCCGTTATCCAGGAAGGATTGCAGAACAGCAACTTCTTCTGGATAAAATGCAGGAATAGTATTGGCGCCGGACCAGCATATCAGGTCGAAATTGGTCACGTTGACTCCCGGTGCCTGAAGCGCATTTGAAGAAACTACTCCATAGC
This sequence comes from Caldithrix sp. RBG_13_44_9, assembly GCA_001771055.1. Lineage (GTDB taxonomy): Bacteria > Calditrichota > Calditrichia > RBG-13-44-9 > RBG-13-44-9 > RQOF01. The sequence continues at coordinate 7,805 of MESS01000003.1, read as the reverse complement.
TCAGGGTAGTTTTACCTAATGCAGTTGTTAGGTAAGACTCAAATCGATGGTCAGTTGCGTCGATAACGAGCACATTCATTCCGGTTTCAGTAACCATCCGGAAGGGAATATCTTCGGTGGCCCCGGGATTATGAGCTGACAAGAAATTCAAAATTAACCGTCCCGATCCATCAACTGCATTGGGATTAAAGGCGACTGTGATCGTGGTACTGTCTCCGGTGTCTACAATTACCGAATCGACTGT
>MESS01000003.1:7227-7555 GCA_001771055.1 Caldithrix sp. RBG_13_44_9 | reverse complement strand
CGGGAATGTTCCATTAGTGGTGGTATATTCTGCAGTCCAGCCGGTTGGAGCTTCGATGGTTAAATTTATACCATAAGTATCCTCCATGAGTCCCATGTTATAAATTTTGGCAGAATATTGCGCCACGGTGGTGTTACTAGCTAATACATCCGGACTTTGGGTGACCATGGTAGCGACATAATCCGGAGAGATCAAGGTGGTTTGAATGGCCTGTTGAATTTCGGCATTGGAATTGAGTGGAGCGCCCACTTTATAGGCCATTACCACTATCCGGCAGCTATCAGGAACAATATCTGGAGCCGGAGCTGCAGGTACTGGATAAATATAG
>MESS01000003.1:5115-7164 GCA_001771055.1 Caldithrix sp. RBG_13_44_9 | reverse complement strand
GCACCATTCATCATTGCCCGGACAGTCCAATCATGAACATAATTCGGACCTCCAAGGGAACCAGCCTGTGGCCAAACAATTCCATCTTCGAGCAGAATTACATTAAATTTATATTGCCCCGTTAAATTCTGTAGTGCCGTGAAGTCAATACTTGCGTTAAATTCTCTGGTATTCTGGTTATAGCTTCGGGCGATATCTATACTGACAGTTGCAGGAACAGATACCCGATTATTGATGGTGGAAAACCAAGCGCTTCTGGATAAAACCCCGGAAACGCGATCAACAATACCAGTAGGATAGGCAGATAATCCCAGACTTGATTTAATCGTATAGCCGGGAAAATAATCGAATGGATCACTGGTATAACCGTGATAAGCCAAAATAATTGCATTAGGAATAGTAACTAAAATATTGTTATGGATGATGACCTCACCCTCTGGACAGTAAGGTCAGTTTACTCCGGTACAAAATTCAAGAACTGGATTCCTTTGAGTCTGGGAAATAGATAGACTCACCGAGCCCAAACTCAACAGGAAAATCACTATGACCGCAAAAATTCTGAAAAATTTCAGTTTTCGCATTGAGCATCCCCTTTCATTTTAGATCTATTTTCTTTGAATATGTAAAACTGATTAGCGAATTAAAATCATTTTTTGCCAGGCAGCCTGATTGCCGGAAATCAATCGGCTAAAATAAATTCCACTGGGAACTGGCTGACCGGTATGATCCCTGCCATCCCAGGTTATCTCATATTCACCCGCAGGTTGGATTGTATTCACTAAAGTCTGTACTTTTTGCCTCAGACTATTATAGATGATGAGCTGAATATTTTGCCTGGCTGGATTATCCAGAAAATAACGGATAGTAGTCTCCGGATTAAAGGGATTTGGATAATTAGCATATAGTCGGAATCTACTGGTGACTGGTGACTGATCTTCTACCAGAGCGTTGGGATTGGTACTGGCAGTAAAAAGTTTGGTAAGAAAATCAGAAGGATTAGACCAGTTCTCAATTTTTACAGTCAGTTCACCCTGATCCGGGGTGACAGAGGTTTGAACATCAATCGCCAATTCGAGAGTTTCTGAAGCATTGAGAATCACTGGATCGGGAATGGTATCAAAAAATGGCGCATAACATATTCCAGAGATTCCTCCAACACAGAATGAACTGGTCCAATCGACCGGGAACTGGTAAGTAGTGCGAATGACCCGCAGGCTTTCCTGATCGGCAGTAGTATTTGTCAAATAGGTATGGAAGAGAATCGTATTTCCGGGGACACCAAACTTTAAAGTAGTATCCGCCTGCCAGCTAAAGGTATGAGAAAATAAGGAAAAGGTAAACAACAGATTGACAAGGATTACAAATTTGATAACATTTTTTATCATTAAACCCCTCGCATTTTCACATTAATTTAGACAATTTTTTGAATTTTTCAAGATAATTTTCTTTTTTATTAAACTCTTGTAATTCATAGAGCTAAGATTTTAATTTTAGCATCACATATTACGATTCAGAAACAGAAATGAGAGCACTTTCCAGCCATTGTTTTCGAAGGAGTTATAGCAGCGCGCAATTGCCTCAATTCGGTTCGTGTCAGATTCCACCGGAACTTTCGGCACCAATGCAGCAAATAAAGTACAAGCCAGATAAAGAGGAGCTTCATGCAAACCGGAGGTCTTTTTCTTACCAGTTCTATCGTTGAAACATCTGTATTTTCTCCAGAAAAATTTACAGAAACTCACCGCGAATTTATCCGGGCAATGGAAAATTTTGCCCGCACTGAAATCCTTCCCCAAAAAGAAGCCATTGAAAAATTAGATAAAACTCTCTCTCTCCGGTTAATAAAAAGCTGCGGAGAGCTGGGATTTTTAGGGGTGGATATTCCTGAGCGATATGGAGGCCTGGGACTGGATAAAGTAACCTCTGCCCTGCTGGCGGAAAAAATTTCCTGTGGACAGACCGAATCGTTTACCGTTACTTTTTTTGTTCATTGCGGCATCGGTACCCTGCCAATCGTCTATTTCGGATCAGAAGAATTAAAAAAGAAGT
>MESS01000003.1:4439-5100 GCA_001771055.1 Caldithrix sp. RBG_13_44_9 | reverse complement strand
TATTATTGATCCCGAAAGTCCGGGGGTAATCCGGCAGGAAGAGAGGAATAAATTAGGCCTGCATGGTTCATCTACCTGCAATATCATTCTTGATAATGTTAATGTTCCGGTGGAAAATATTTTAGGAGAAATTGGTAAAGGCGCGAATATAGCCTTCAACAGCCTGAATATTGGCAGATTTAAATTAGGGGCGGCAGTACTGGGAGGCTGTAAAAACACCATAGAAATTTGCGGTAAATATGGATTCGAGCGCCGGCAATTCGGACAACCAATCGCCACCTTTGATGCCATCCAGAAAAAGATTGCCGATATGGTGATCCGTACTTTTGCTCTGGAAAGCATTATCTACCAGACTGCCCAGCTGTTGGATCAAGCAATTGCTGAGGTGGATGAAAAATCGGCCACGTTTTCCCGGGACATCTCTCAGGCCATTGAAAAATTTGCCATGGAGTGTTCCATTTGCAAAGTATTTGGCAGTGAGAGTTACTGGAATATCGCCGACGAGGCTCTGCAGATATTTGGCGGGTATGGATTTATCGAAGACTATCCGCCGGCCCGGATGCTGCGGGATACCCGGGTGGACCGGATATATGAAGGCACTAACGAAATTAACCGTCAGATCATTTTAGGTTATCTGCTGAAAAAGACCTTATTGGAAGAG
>MESS01000003.1:0-4398 GCA_001771055.1 Caldithrix sp. RBG_13_44_9 | reverse complement strand
TCCAACTGAAAGGTCCCTAAAAGTCAGTGATCCCCTGGTTGCAGAAAAACAGGCCCTGGAAAATGCCAGGAATTTGACGCTGATCCTGTTTGGCGAATCCCTCACCCGCTTCGGACAGGATCTGCTCAATCAGCAGCAAATCGGCGAGATTCTGAGTGATATGATCAGCAATATTTTTATCCTGAATACTACCCTGGCCAGAATTTGTCAAAATAGTCAGCATCCAGCTTATGTTATCATGCTGCAGATTGGAAAAGTTCTGTCAGCCCGAAAAATGCTGGAAATGAGTCAGCAGGCTCAGTCAATTCTGCCGGGAATTCATGAGGGTAAGGCGTTGAAAAAATCGAGGGATAAGATTCAGCAATTACTTAAAGAGATGTATCTGGAGACTGATATTTTCTCAGCCAGAAGAAAAATTGCTGAATATGTTTATCTGGAAAAGAAATATCCTTTTTAACAGTGAACATGATAATGAACACAATCCGGTTCTTTTAAGCAGGAGAAGATCATATGCATACTGAAGACCATTATGCAGTAATTATCGATGCGGTGCGCAGCCCCATCGGAATCAAACGGGGAAAGATGATAGGGATCCGGGCGGACGATCTGGTAGCCCAGCTTCTTAAAGCTCTGTTAGCACGGAATCCACAGCTCCCGCCTGAGAAAATAGAAGACGTGATCATCGGCTGTGCCTTTCCGGAGGGGATTCAGGGCATGCTGTTGGCCCGGGGAGCGGCCATCCTGGCAGGTCTTCCCGCCGAAACTGCCGGCAAGGTGGTAAACCGGTTCTGCGGTTCATCAATGGATGCAGTCCACCAGCTGGATTATGCCATCAACCTCAATGATGCTGAAGCCGGAATTGCCGGAGGGGTGGAGGACATGTTTTCCATACCCATGGGAGGATATAATCCCAGTTTTCATCCCCAATTGTATCGAAAACAATATTACATCGGCATGGGAGAAACCGCTGAAAATTTAGCCCGGGAAGGAAACATCAGCCGGGAGGAACAGGATGACTTTGCGATCACTTCTCACCGCAAGGCTTTAGAAGCCTGGAAAAACGGGAGATTTAAAAATGAAGTGATTCCCATTCAGGTGAATGGTGCAACAATAGAAATGGATGAAGGTCCGCGGGAACCGGACCGGGAGAAGATCAAGAGTTTGAAACCATCCTTTGACAGCAGCGGTACAGTGACCGCTGCCAATAGCAGTCCCTTGTCTCTGGGAGCGGCGGCAGTATTACTCAGCAGTACTCAATTGGCCAAAAAGGCAGGATTGAAGCCCCGAGCCCGGATCATTTCCCGGGCAATCGCCGGAGTGGATTGGACCCGGATGGGGATGGGGCCGCTGCCAGTCAGCGAAAAAGCCCTGAAGCGTGCCGGCATCAGCCTAAAGGATATCGACGTGATTGAACTGAATGAAGCGTTTGCCGCTCAATCATTATATGTGATCAAAAAAGGCGGCTGGCCAATGGAAAAGATCAATCTCAATGGCGGAGCAATTGCACTGGGTCATCCGTTAGGTTGTTCGGGCGCCCGGATCATCACCACTCTGCTCAATGTGATGGAGCAGAAGAATGTTCGGCTCGGCCTGGCGACGATGTGCATAGGCGGCGGTCAAGGAATCGCCACCATCATCGAAAAAATGTAAGAAAGGTCTGTTCCGATGCAGAAGATCAATAAAGCGGCTGTTTTAGGCGCCGGCATCATGGGAAGCCAGATTGCTGCCCAACTAGCCAATGCCGGCATTCCTTCATTGCTTTACGATATCACCCAGGATATCTCCCGTTCCGGCCTGGAGGCGGTGAAAAATCTGAAACCGGCTGCATTCTACAGTCCTAAGTATGAAGAGCGGATAACACCCTGTAATTATAATGACCATCTGCAGCGACTTCAGGAAGCAGACTGGATCATCGAAGTGATTGTTGAAAAGCTGGAACTTAAAAGGGAGTTATTTAATAAAATACTACCTTTTCTTAGGCCGGATGCGGTCATCAGCTCGAATACTTCAGGCCTGTTGGTCAGTGACATCCTGCAGGGGATGCCTGAATCCTTTGCCCGGCGTTTTCTGATTACCCATTTCTTCAATCCTCCCCGCTATATGCATTTACTGGAAATCATTCCCGGAAAAAATACCAGTCCGGAAGTTGTGAATACCATGGTACAACTGGGAGAGGATGTTCTGGGAAAAGGCATTGTATATGCCAAAGATACTCCCAATTTCGTGGCCAACCGGATTGGTATTTTCAGCATGATGCTGGCTCTCAAATTGACCAGAGAAATGAATCTGTCGGTGGAAGAGGTGGATCAACTGACTGGATCGGTGATCGGGCATCCCAAGAGTGCAACTTTCCGCACTGCTGACCTGGTGGGCCTGGATACTCTGGCGCATGTGGCGCAAACCTCTTATCATAAAGCGCTGCAAGATGAAGCCCGGCAGCTGTTTCAAATTCCGGAAATCCTGCAAAAAATGCTGGCCAATAAATGGCTGGGCGCCAAAACCGGCAAAGGATTTTATCAGAAAGTAGACAAAGAGATCTATTCACTCGATCTGAACAATCTGCAGTATGAGCCTCCCAGGAAAGTACGGTTGGACGGTTTACGGGCAGCCAAGAGAGAATGGACCACTGCCGGTAAAATCCGGGCTTTGTCCTGCAGCGATGATCCGGGCGGAAAATTTACCTGGGAATTGCTCTCCCAGACCCTGCTCTATTCCGCTAACCGGATTCCGGAAATCACTGACAATCTCGTGAATATTGATAATGCCCTGAAATGGGGATATGGCTGGGAGTTAGGTCCCTTTGAAACCTGGGAAGCACTTGGACTGGAAAGATCTCTTCAGCGAATGTCCGATGAAAGTAAACAGATCCCTGCCTGGGTAAAACAATTGGTTGATTCCGGGAAGAATTCTTTTTATCAGCAGAGTAAAAAGCAGATTCGCTATTTTGACCTCACTCTTAGAAAATACCAGACGCTGAAAGAAAATACCAAAGTTATCCGGCTGAATATTTTAAAGAACCAGGGAAAGGAGTTCCATAAAAACTGGAATGCCAGTGCCATCGATCTGGGAGAAGGAATTGCATTGGTGGAATTTCACAGCATTATCCAGCCGGTGATGAATCCGCTGGATGGTACAACGATGGACATGATCTCAGAGACCCTTGAAATAATAAAAACTCAAGGATTTAAAGGACTGGTAGTTGGTCACCAGGGACAGCACTTTTCGGTGGGAGCAAATATTGCCTTGATTTTAAAATATGCCGAAGAAAAAAACTGGACGATGTTGGAAAATCTGAGCAAGACTTTTCAGGACATCACTCAGAAAATCCGTTTTTCTCCTTTTCCGGTAGTTGCCGCCCCGTTTGGAATGTGTCTGGGAGGTGGTTTTGAATTGATTGCCGCCTGCCACCGCCGGGTGGCTTCAGCTGAACTTTATTGCGGTCTGGTGGAAGCCGGAGTGGGATTGATTCCGGGTGCCGGGGGAAATCTGCGCCTGCTGCTGAATGACCGGGATGCCATGGCCAAATCCCGGCCGGGACCGTTCCCCGTTGTGCAAAAAGTCTTTGAAACCATCGGCTTTGCCAAAGTGTCCACCTCGGCCAAGGAAGCGGTTTTTCTGGGTTACTTACGGCCGGAAGATAAAATTGTCATCAATCCTGAGCATCTCATTTTTGAGGCCAGACAGGAAACCTTGAAACTTGCGGCAGATTTTCAACCACCGGCCTATGAGAAAGAAATCTATCTCCCGGGAGAAGGGGGCAGGCTGGCCATTGAAATGATCATCGACAGTTATCAAAAGTCGGGCACGATTTCCCCGCATGATGCCCTGATTGGAAAAAAATTGGCTTATGTTCTTACCGGTGGCGAAAAAGCCTCTCCCCTTTCACCGGTGGATGAACAATATTTACTGGATATTGAGCGGGACACCTTCGTAAAGCTGTGTGCTGAACCCCGCTCACAACAGAGAATGGCCTATATGCTCAAGTCGGGCAAACCTTTAAGAAATTAAGATGTTTGATTAGGTCTTTATTCCGAAAATTTAGAATATAAATCCGATATTTACAATGAATTGAAGTAACACAAAAGATTGAAGCGAATTTACATCGAACATTAATTTATTCCGCAATACCTTTATACTCATTTGAATACTTCATCTACCAATTCTTAGGTTGACAATCTTTGGTAACATTTTACGGAAAAACGATGTGAATATACCATTGGGTAAATACACCTGGTTTCGTTTTCCCTTCTCCTATTGATCCTCTATGAGGATCAATTTTAATTGGTTTATTTTTTTCCCACAATAATAAAACATCTACGATGTGTTTGGTACCAGAAGGCACACGGTTAAAATCTTGACCTCGTAGAGGTCAAATTATTGTAGCATAATTATCCACCC
>MESS01000002.1:40351-40562 GCA_001771055.1 Caldithrix sp. RBG_13_44_9 | reverse complement strand
GTCGGTAAACGAATTTCCGACCATCCGGATGGAAGGTGAACTGAAATTGCTGACAGTTCTCAAAGCATTGATCTTCCCTTTACCCAGCAGGCCGCTGTAGGAGGGATTGGAAGCATCGATACCGATGCAGTTCACCCGGATCTGCTCCCGCACTTGGTCGACGCTCCAGCCCGGATTCTGGGTTTTTACCAGACCGGCTAATCCGGCTACC
>MESS01000002.1:38853-40317 GCA_001771055.1 Caldithrix sp. RBG_13_44_9 | reverse complement strand
GATAGGTATTTCCGGGGGTGGTGCTGAGGATATTCACTCCCGGGGCAAAGACATTTACAGATACTCCGTAATTGGTGAAGCTGGCAATACCATCATTGGATTTGTTGATGGCACCAACCGACAGGACCTGCTGGTAGCCGGAAGGGTAGTGTTGGGTGACATCATTATTGTTTTGGTCATTGCCGGCCGCTGCCACCATCAGTGTGCCATTGGCATAGGCAAAATCAATCACATCCTGCTCAAAGCTGGAAGCTCCACCCAGTCCGCCCCAGCTGCAGTTGATGATATCCGCTCCGTTGGCTGTAGCATAAGTGATTGCCTCATATCCATGAGAGATTGACCGGTCCACAGTGGGATGTGCTGCATTGAGTGGCATGTAGGTGCAGTTCCAGCTGATGCTGCTGACGCCTACTCCATTATTGGTAACGCCGGCAGCCGTTCCCGCCGTGTGGGTGCCGTGGGCGGCGCTCTGCGGAGTGCCCGGATTACCAGTGGGATCATTGGTATTGTTGGCAAAATTCCAGCCATGTACGTCATCGATAAATCCATTGTCGTCATCATCGAGCCCGTTCCCGGCAATCTCACCGGGATTGGTCCAGACATTTCCCAGCAGGTCAGGATGATTCCAGTCCGTCCCGCCATCCACGATGGCGATTACTACGTTACCGCTCTCACCCTTCACGATTCCCCAGGCAGTATCGGCCTGGATGAAGGGGAACTGGGTCATATTTATGTACTGCGGATCGTTTGGGATATCCAGCAGCTGATAGATATATTTGGGCTCAGCATACTCCAATGCCGGATCGCTGGCTACTTCTTTAGCTGCCTGGATTGGATCCTGCTGGCCGGAATAATGGAGATAATAAATCCGTTCCAGCGATTCTGCTTTTTCTAGAGAGGTTGGGTTTAGAAATGGAAAAGTCTGTTCGATCTGATAGATCTGAAAGCGGTTAGTGATGCTTTCACTCAGGATGGGAGCGGTCGTGAAATTATTTGGATATTGAGATTTAAATTTTACAATGATCACTCCCGGCATGATATTTCGCCCGGAAGAAGATTCTCTATCGTTCACTGCAGACTTTATAGTTGCCGTTTGATTTGATTTATACTCATTTTGATCCAGCGGACCTTTAGCGGCTGCTGAGAGATTTAGCAACAGTATGAACAGCCAGACAGCCGTTGGTTTTAGAAAAAATATCAGATAATTTTTCAATGATCGGTGATGAATTTTCACAAATACCTCCTTGGTTTTTTTTGCAGTGTTCTAATTTTAAATGTCTCTTTATACTCAGCTTTCTAATTTTAGATTCTCTTCTTGTGTAAAAGAAGCAAAATATTCTGTATAAACTGATCAGATTTTACAAATCATAAGGTAATTTTTATTTTCACCTTTTATACTGGTTAATTTATAAAGTCGAAAAAGTCAAGTAATTGTTCTTTCCTTTTTTGCCACGGGTTTTCCTG
>MESS01000002.1:38663-38750 GCA_001771055.1 Caldithrix sp. RBG_13_44_9 | reverse complement strand
GGCCACCAAGGATAAAGTCACTCCCAGTACCGGGCCAAACACCACCGCCAGCAGCATCTGTTTCAGAGCAGTGTAATCAGCCTTGAA
>MESS01000002.1:34418-38646 GCA_001771055.1 Caldithrix sp. RBG_13_44_9 | reverse complement strand
TGATTTTTCTGAGAAATAAGGTAACTGACCACATGGCGGCGGTGGCACCGCTCATCCGGATCAGGGTGGCCAGCAGCGGGCTGACCTCAGCTGACAGTCCTTTTTTGGCCAGAATCAAACCTATGGCCTGAAATAATGCCCCGCATACCCCGCAGATAATTCCAAACCAGGAAATTTTATTTGGAAGGCCGTTAGAATCGGAACGGCGTTCTGCCACCACCCAGCTGACCCCGCCAATGGTGACGGCTATGCCCAGTATTCCGGTAAAACCAACCGTCTCACCCAGAAAAAAATAAGCCAGTAACGCGGTCATCGGTGGTGCCAGTGCCATTAGGATCATGCTCAGCCGTGCCCCGATCAGTACCATGGCCTCAAACAGAAAGGAATCACCAACCGCCAGTCCAACCACCCCGCTGGCCAGCAGCCAGGAGAGGTTTGAACGAAGTATCTCAAACCTTCCATCAATAAAAAAGTAACTGAAAAACAGTAAGGTAAGCGCCATAGGTAAACGGTACAGGTTTACCTGTAGTGAACCAATCCGTTTACTGGCGGCAGTAAACACAATGGCGGTAAGCGACCAGCACAGGGCAGTGGTTAATCCGGCGATTTCACCTAAATAGGGCATAAACAATTTCAGGCCATTTAGTTAAAGGGACAAATTTAGGCCAGGATTTATTCTAATCCCAAATAGAAATTATTCTTAAAATTTTCAGGCCGGTATCTTGACTTTTTCGGTTTCTCTTCTTAGATTGAACTACTTTAAAGAAAAGGTTTGATGTGGGAGGTATCGTTAAACATTACTCCGCTATTTACGAACTATCCGAAGTCTGTCCTTCACGATTTTTTCTTCTGCAAATGCATGCAGCTTTGACTGGCTGAACCATACATAATGGCAAGTAATGTGAGTTTATTCTTACTCTTACCTGCATCGAATCTTACAAAAAGAGGAGGAACATCACATAGTGACGCGGTTCCTTTATCCTTTGTCCTTTATCCTTTTTCCTTTTTTCATAATTCTTCCTGCCCAGAATATCCAATTTCAGGGCGAACAGATTGAAATTAAAATAAGGGATGATCAAGTTCAGGTTACTGGAACTTATTATCTCTATAATCCTGCCTCCTACCCGCTTTCCCGGACATTGTATTACCCGTTTGTGGTGGACGCTCGACTGGAATATCCCGATAGCATCCATGTTTCATTGTCGACTGTTGATCAGTCACTTGTTTATCGTTCAGAATCTGACGGAATATTTATATCCATTCCTTTTCTCCCTGAACAGTTAATCACCCTCACAGTCTTTTATTCCCAAAAAACTCTGGCCAATCAGTTTGAATATATTTTGACCAGCACCCGGGAATGGAACCGGACGCTGCAATTTGCCAGCTATATCATCCAAATTCCAAAAGATAAACAGTTGATTCATATTTCCCTTGATTATCAGGAAATACAGGACCAGGATAACTATCAAATTTATTATATCTCGCGGTCCGATTTTATGCCGCCGGAAAATTTAAAAATTATCTGGAAGGAACAAAATAATGAGACCTTTTAAGCTTATTTTGATTTTTTTATTTCTAACGATAACCGGTTCATTCCTCCGGGCCAACCCGGTAGTCGTTTTCTATTTCAATGAACTGAAAGTAGATTATTCTGATTGGATCATCGAATGTCATACTTCCATTACTACCTCCCTGGATGGCTGGTATCTCACTTCTTTAAGCGATACTTCATACCTGAAAAATGGGATGATGCTGGACAGCACTTATTTGCTGATCACCCCCGATAGTCTGCTCACTCCTTTTCATATCAACCCTGCCGGTGATGAGATCATGCTGTACGATACTCTGGATATGCTGATCGATGGCGTCACCTTTGGGGATGTGCCTGGCTATTCAATGGTGGCTGCCCCTTTGCCTGGACAGTCGATCTGTTTATTTGACAATAACGAGACCTGGGAACAATTCAAGTACCTGGACAATTCGCCTTCCTTCGGCCAGGCAAATGACAGCACCAATGCCAGGGGATATGTGGAAGGGGTGGTAACCGATTCTGCGGGCTTTCCCCTGGATAATGTAGAGGTTGTTTATGGGTATTATAGGGATCCGATGGGTAACTATGTGCCAAGAATTACTCAAACCAATTCCGCTGGATTCTTCCGGGTACGGGATTATGCTAAAACGATGACTATCGAATTTTTCAAACAGAATTTTCAATACCTGCTCCAACGGATCCAGAACTGGCCGGACAGCACCGTGAGTATGCAGGTTATGATCGAGCCGGTGGTAAATATAAGTGATGAGTCAGTGATGGAGCACTTTAACCTGCTTGCCAATTATCCTAATCCCTTCAACAGCCTCACCCGCATTGGTTTTAACCTCTCGACTCCGGCAGTGCTGGAGTTGTCGATCTATGATCTGCTGGGCCGGAGAATGAAAACCATATTGAAGGAATTTCGTCCACCAGGAAGTCATTTTGTTTACTGGAATGGACGGAATGAAAACAATCAGGAGGTATCCAGCGGAGTCTATATTTATGAACTCATCACCGGCAATCAGCGGGAATCGCGAAAAATGCTGTTGCTGCGTTAAAATAAATATTTTTCAATAATGATTTTTGGAGGAAGATGTTGTGAATATAAAACATCCAATCTGTTGGCTGATCTTTCTGTTAACTTTCGTGAGCTTGGCAGCATCACAGATTCCTCTGGAATATCTAGGATTGAAAAATCAGGGTGTCACAACTATCGGCGTCAATTATGGGATTTTAGCCGCGGGGACCAATCGTCATGGCGTATACTGGCAGACCGTTTCCCAGACATTCGATACTACCTGGAATTTGATCGGTCTTGATTCAGCCGAAGTCTTTACCGTATATCCTCATAAAAGCGGTCCGCTGGGTTGGGCGGTGGGTGCAGGAATTAAGCCAGATTCTTCCTACACCCATTTTATCTATTGCAGTTTTATGGGTGCTCCGTTTGAGCCCTTGGATACCGGCATCAGTGATTCCCTTATTAATTTGATTCATGAACTGGATGGTTTCGCTGATCCCAGCATCTGTGGGGAAACGTATGCTGCCGCTGGTGGAGCCCTCTACCGGCGGAATTTTGGCGATTCAGTCTGGGTTCCCCTCTATACTGCTACTATAGAAGGCAATGTGCAGACGGTCAAAGTCCGGGACGAATATCCCGGATTAGTGATGGTCGGAGGAGTAGAAGGTTTTGCCGGCCGGCTATTGTTGCGTTCTCTGGATTATGGCAATACCTGGGACTGGCTTTCACCTCCTGATATGGTAAGCGACATTGATTTTGCAGGAGCTTTAGCTGATACTATTTTTTTAGTAGGAGGAAATGTTTATCGTTCATCAGATGCGGGAATTTCCTGGACCGAGATTTTTAATACAAGCTGGATATATATTAAAAAGGTAATCTATGATCCTATAACTTCCACGGTTTTTATCGCTGGCTCTGATGCTATTGTCTATGGGAACGCCATTTTATTCTATTCCCGGGATCTGGGGAATTCTTGGATTCCAATCCCACTGGGAATCGCCGATCCCATCATTGACCTGGATATGGATGAAAGCGGCATGATTTATTTTGCCACACCGGATAGTGGCGTGTATCGATTTAATCCGGTAGTGGTAATGTTGGAGACGGACAGGCAAAATTCACTCACTGAAAATTTTCAACTTTTCCAAAATTATCCCAATCCCTTTAATCCGGAAACAGTCATCAGTTGGCAGTTGGCAGTTGGCAATGAAGTGCAATTAAAAATATATGATCTGTTGGGACAGGAGGTACGGACGCTGGTCAACGAGTGGCATGAGGCTGGCTATCACTCTGTAAATTGGGACGGCCGAGATCAATCCGGGAATTCTCTCTCCAGTGGTATCTATCTCTGTCAATTGACCATAAACGACTTTCAACAAATAAGAAAAATGTTATTGGTACGCTAACCGCAATTTTTTTTGATAATTGTGATAAAATAGCTGTAAAAATTTTTGGGAGGATAAAGTAAAATGTCTCTTCGACCAAGCGTTCAAGATGATTTTGAATTTTATTACCTTACTGAACTGACCAAACAAAAAATCAAACCTCTTAGCCGCTGGGAAATTACGCTCACCAGCAGACAAAAAAAGTGGCTGCGACAAACCGGATTGAAGAATGACAGGGTTCTTCGATTGGCTCAAAATGGAAATAAGCTCTATGAGACCATCTTCAGTCACTCC
>MESS01000002.1:33918-34412 GCA_001771055.1 Caldithrix sp. RBG_13_44_9 | reverse complement strand
TATCTCGATTTTTACCGCCGCCGGTTTTCCGGTAAGATTCTGGATCGTTCGGAAACAACCCAGCGAGTGGAAGGATTTTTATTCGGCTATCCTTCCTGCTGTGTGAATCAATTTATCCAGCATCCCTACCAGAAAAATTTTCTGGAGAAAGAAAAGCAGCAGAAGCTGTTTCACTGGGTCTGTCCCCGCTGCCAGGTGACCCCGGAATTGCTGCAGTACTATCTGCCTATTCACCAGCTGACTTTAGAATGGTACCAGCATGAATTTGCTGACAAAAAGAAAGCGGTATTGCATTCTGCCAGCAAATGGCCACTGGCTGCTGCTTTCTCTTTTTTCCTGTTTTCTGCCTCCTTGCCGGGTCAGGTGATTCCGGATAGCAGTCACTATATTCCGGTTACACCAGATCTGGATCTGGATTACCTGTCAGATGCAGAAGAGGTCTATGTCGGCAGCAGTTATTTCAGTGCTTATACCATGCCGGGAGTTACGGACAA
>MESS01000002.1:33552-33905 GCA_001771055.1 Caldithrix sp. RBG_13_44_9 | reverse complement strand
TAGAATATCACTGTTTCTCCTTCGCCGGCAGCCTTCATAACGGACGGGTGGACGTTGATACTCTGAAACAGATTTTATTTCCCTATCACTCGGCACATATGCCGCCAGTTACCTGTGATTTTGACCAGGATGGCCTTACCGATGCTGAAGAGGATAGTCTGAATTTCGATCCTACCAATTATGATACCAATGGGGACAGTATCCCGGATGGTGCCGAAGTGGCTACGCAATTGATCCGGCTCTTTCCAAAATTAAAAGCTACTGCGGACAGTCTTCATACCAGAATCACTTTGAATTTAATGGATGGTGTAGAGCATTGTCTGGTTTGTGGTGCAACCCACAATATGGGCTCG
>MESS01000002.1:32660-33544 GCA_001771055.1 Caldithrix sp. RBG_13_44_9 | reverse complement strand
TCAAAATCCAGAAAACGGTGCCACCTGCCAGCTCCATTTTAATGGTTTACATGCCCTGGCCCACGGCAGCTTTGCCTACAGTGGTACTACCTGGCCCAATCAACGCGCCACAGCAGTGGATCTGTATCGGACAATGAAGACTCACCACCTTCATATTCAGGATGACAGCGATCAGGATGGCTTAACCGATGCCGAAGAAAATCATTTTGGATATAATCCTAACTTGCCTGACAGCAATGAGGACGGAATCTGCGATGGGATGGAGCTGGCCCTCGCCATGAAAGCGGTTTTGGATAGTCTGCCTGGTCCGAGTCTCTGGAACCCTTGGGTGATACATTATCCCACTTTCGGTTTCTGGAATTGCCTGCTCTGTGGAGCGCCAGTAAACATGGGTTATTTAGAAATCTGGCATCCCCTCATTAATGGTCCCTTTACCATGAGTTACTATGCCTATCATTTTTTAGAAAAAGGAAGCTTTGCGCATGAGGGGCGAATTCAGAATGGTCAGTGGCTTGCAGGCCGGCTTGATCCGGTAATGCTGGCCGCTTACTTGGATTTATCATTAAATATTACCATTAATAATAATGATCAAAAAGTACCTAATTTTATATTATTTCAGAATTATCCCAATCCATTTAATTCCAGTACTAAAATAAGCTGGCAGTTGGCAGCTGGCAAGGAAGTGCAGTTAAAAATCTATAATCTTTTGGGACAGGAAGTACGGACACTGGTTGACGAATGGGAGGAGGCCGGTTCTCACTCAATTGTTTGGGATGGTTTTAATAATGAAGGTTTTCCGGCAGCTAGCGGGATCTATATTTGTAAATTAAAATCCGGAAATTTTTCAAAGGTCAATAAATTGATACTCTCAAGATGAGGATATT
>MESS01000002.1:32504-32598 GCA_001771055.1 Caldithrix sp. RBG_13_44_9 | reverse complement strand
GCCTGTTCTCTTTCTTACAGCAAAAAAATAAAAAACCGGAAGCTGAACCTCCGTGGCGGATGTATATTGTCCGAAATTTGCTGAAGGAGTGATG
>MESS01000002.1:23148-31803 GCA_001771055.1 Caldithrix sp. RBG_13_44_9 | reverse complement strand
ATAATATGGCTTATGGGGCAGTGAGGATTTTGCCCAGAAGGCCGCTGCTTCCGGAATGAATATTGCCCTGATGATCAATCATGATATGATTAGCTATACCACTGATACCCCCGGAAACTGGGAGGTGGGCATGAATTATTATTCTGGCTTTGAATATCTGTTGGATTTGACCTCACAGTTGATCGAAAGTTACACTACGCTAATCCCGCGAACCGGAACTCTTAACGCTTCATTTTCGGATAGTTACTCCTTCTGGACCATGGGATTTCCCTCTTTCTATTTTGAGGAATGGGATTTCAGTCCTTATTACCATTCACCCAATGATGTTATCAGCAATTACAATATGAATTTTTGTGCCGAAGTCATCCGCGCCTCCGGAGCTTTACTGCTCTTTTCTTCAGCCACCCCAGGGATAGTACAAGGGTACCAGCTGTTAGACCGAGGCAATGGCAGCAGCCTGGAATTAACCTGGCTCCCTAATAGTGAACCGGACATGGGGCATTACCAGGTGTATGTGGGTCTCTCTTCGGGAGTTTATGATACCTCATATTCCACTTTACAAAGTCCGTTCGTGGTTGGCGGACTGACTGAAGGTTTGCCGTATTATGTGGGCCTGTCCGCAGTAGATACTGCCGGCAATGAGAGTTTTATCGTCGAAAGATCAGCCATACCGTATTCCATTCCTTTCCCGCCCCAGCAGCTGCAGGACCTCCCCGGCTGGCATCAGATAACCTTCAATTGGAGAGCCGGCCAGGAACTGGATCTGTTAGGGTATAACCTGTATCGCTCTGATACTCCTGCCGGTCAGCAAAGCAAAGTAAATTCACCGGTCATTCAGGATACTTTTTATGTAGATCAAACCGCTCAGATCGGACAATACTATTATTACACCGTGAGGGCAGTAGACAGCCTTTTGAATGAGAGCCCTAATAGTGATGAAGTCAGATCACGGGTAATATCACTGGATCAGGGAATCCTGGTGGTGGATGAGACCATTGACGGTAATGGCACTCTGCTAAATCCTTCTGATCAGCAGGTGGATAGTTTTTATACTGAAATACTGGCTGGCTTTCAGATCACCATGTATGACCTGCAGCAGTCCGGAGAAATTAAGTTAGCTGATCTCGGGGCGTTTTCCACCGTCCTCTGGCAGGGAAATGATTTTACTGATTTTACTCTGACAGAACAGGTCAGGGAAAGTATCGGTCGTTATCTGGAGGCAGGTGGTAATATGCTGATCTCGGAAATTCATCCATCCAAAGCGTTCGCTAATAACTTGAGTTATCCACGGAATTTTGCTCCCGGGGATTTTATCTATGATTATCTGAAAGTTGCCCGGGTGGAGTACAGCGCTCCTTCACGCTTTCTGGGAGCAGTACCGCTTATTACCGGATATGATTCCCTGTATGTAGATCCGGCAAAATCAACCAATACTCTAAATTACCATATCTTGAAAGTGGAGAGTATAACCGCCACTGCTGACGCCCAGAATATTTACCAATATGACAGCTGGTATGCCAGCAATACCTCACAGGGGAGCATGAAAGGAAAACCGGTTGGCATTGAATATTTGGGAAGTGATTATCAGCTGGTTCATATCAGTTTCCCGTTATATTATATGAATTTTACCGAAGCTCAGCAGCTAGTTCACCTGATTCTGATTGAAAAATTTGGAGAATTGACTTCTCTTACCAAAGATATTTCTGAAATGCCAGACCGGTTTGAACTGTTTCAGAATTATCCCAATCCATTCAATCCCAGTACCTTAATCAGTTGGCAGTTGATAGTTGACGGTGAAGTGCAATTAAAAATCTTTAATTTATTGGGTCAGGAAATACGGACACTGGTAAATGAAAGGCAGGAGGCCGGTTCACACACTGTGGTATGGGATGGTCGGAATGATGCCGGTGATCCGATGGCCAGCGGGATTTACCTGTACAGGATCCAGGCTGGAGAGTTGGTCAGCATCCGCAAAATGGTTTTACTGAAATAGTGGCATATTCTGCTACCTATTTCTAAAATTTTAGACAGCATTATGGTGAAGCCATCCCTTTTTATGATCCTGTCTTATATTTGCTAATCTAATTCTTTGCCAAAATCATACAGCGGGAGGGATTGGCAAATCTCTTTTACCTGCTGTTTGACATGCTGATAGATCTTATCGTTGTCCATATTTTTCAACACCCAGTCGATCAGCTGTGCCACTTTTTTCATTTCCCGTTCCTTGAATCCACGGGTAGTTAAGGCTGGAGTTCCTAACCGGATGCCGCTGGTGATGAATGGGCTTCGCTCGTCGAACGGCACCATGTTTTTATTCACCGTGATTCCGGAGGCGTGTAGGGCATTTTCGGCATCTTTACCGGTAATACCGGTTTTGTTTAGATCCACCAGCATCACATGGTTATCGGTCCCGCCGGATGCCACCTGATACCCCAATTCAATGAGTTGATTGGCCAAAGCCTGGGCGTTTTTAATAATTTGTCCGGCATAGCTCTTAAAAGATGGTTGTAATGCCTCTTTAAAGGCAACGGCCTTGGCAGCAATGATGTGCATCAGAGGACCGCCCTGAATACCGGGCATGACATTGCTGTCCATGATTTCTGAGATATTTTTTAATCGCCCGGATTTAGGTGCAACCAGTCCCATATCATTTTCTTTGTCTTTGCCAATGAGAATCATTCCGCCCCGCGGCCCTCGCAGGGTTTTGTGAGTGGTGGTAGTAACTACATCGCAATAGGGAATGGGACTGGGATGCAGACCTGCCGCTACCAGTCCGGCTGGATGAGCAATGTCAGCCAGCAGAATAGCTTTGACCTCGTTAGCAATTTGCCGGAATTCCTCAAACGGATAAAATCGGCTGTAGGCGCTGGCCCCGATAATGATCATTCGCGGTTTGTGTTCCCGGGCTTTCTTTGCTACATCATCAATGTCAATGTAACCGGTTTCTCTTTTCACTCCATAGGATACGATCTTGTACATCTTTCCCGAGAAATTGACCGGGCTTCCATGGGAAAGATGTCCGCCATGCGCCAGATCCATCCCAAGCACGGTGTCTCCTGGTTTGCAGTAAGTAAAATAGACCGCCATGTTGGCCTGTGTTCCGGAATGCGGTTGAACATTGGCATATTCAGCACCAAAAAGCTGTTTGGCTCTCTCCCGGGCCAGATTTTCTGCCTGATCCACCCATTCGCATCCACCATAATAACGCTTGCCGGGATAACCCTCGGCATATTTGTTGGTCATTACACATCCGGCAGTCTGCAGAACCGCCTGACTGACGAAATTTTCTGAGGCAATGAGTTCGAGGGTGTTGTTTTCACGATCAATTTCACCTTTAATGGCTTGAAAGATTTCTGGATCAGTTTGTTTGATAAACTCCAGCATAATGTTTCCTCCATTGCACAAATCGTTGTTATTCTCTTATTCCAAAAAAATACCGCAGCCTGGACCGCTGCGGTATTTTAAAAGCATTGTTGATACTCTGCCTCTTCTTCAGAGCGACCACGAATTTTATTGATTTATCCAGCTGTAACAGGGATCATTGGTCGTCATCCGGTTCTTGTACATGAAAACATCTTCTTTAGTGGGTACCAGCGGATCAAACTGATTAATCCGGCGTGATGCCTCACTGGCATAATTGGGATCCTTGGTGGCCTTTCGTAACTCATCCTGCGAATATTTGTAAACCAGTTTATCGTCATATTTCAGCTTTTTGTCCGTTCGCTGGTCCATACAAAATTGCACTGTATTCTCATATATCTCAGCCATGATCATATTAGGAAGACCGTTACCCGGATCCACTTTCTGGGCATTTTGCACATACCGCCGGGCAGAGGGAAACTCGTGTAATCTTCCATAGACCGAGGCAGTTAAACAAAGTACATTTACATTGCGGGCGTCAATCTGCAAGATCTCTTTATAATATGTAAGAGATTTAGAAAGCTGATTTAGTCCCTCATGCGAACGTCCCATATATTCCAAAGCCAATAAATGTTTGGGATCTAATTTTATCACGCTTTCAAACGGTTCCAGTGCTTCTTTGTAAAGTCCCCGCTCGAATGCCGCCTTTCCATATTCCACCGCATTATTGATGCTGGTCGGATCATTGCGCCAGGCGGATTCCCGCGCTTTTAAAGGATCTTCACCGCACTTTTCCATGATTTCGGCTAAAAGCCGTGAAGCTTCAGCATCTTTGGAATCAAGCTCAACCACTTTCTGCTGCGCCCTGATGGCGTTTGGACAGTCATCCTCTTTGTAATAGAGATAAGCAAGTTTTACCCAGTAAGATTTCTCAGCGGGACTTTCTTTAACCAAAGCTTCATAATGAGGTATGGCACATTGAGTGTTGCCTCTTAAATCCTGTACATTACCTGCATAATAGTGCAGCCGGGTTTGATCCGGAAAAGCCTTTAAACCACGGTAACAGACCAGGAGAACACTATCCGGAAGATTCAGATTATAATAGCATTCCGCTAATTTGGAAAATGCCACCTTGAATTTGCCGGAATTGTTATGCACCACCACTTTCCAGTAGTAGGGGATGGCTCGCTTATAATTATTATATTTAAATTCTTCCCGGGCCAAACTGTACCATTCCGCTACCTTTTGTTGCTCTAGTGAATCCATTTTTTGTTGGTCATAAATCGTGCTGAAATTTTCTGGTTCGCATGGTACTTCTTCTGTCCCTAAAGGTTCGAGGTCCTCTAACTGGCTATAGCTAGTGGTAAAGGGTAACATGATGCATATGGCAGTTATTATTACCAGCTTTTTGCCGCTTAACCAAATATTCGATTTCAACTTTCCATTCCTCCTGTTTTCATTGTATAAGGAGATAAAAATCAAACTATTTAACGTTCCTTTTGAAACCAAAGTTCTCCCGCAGATACTGATATCAACGTCTTAATAAACTTTTCTTCAACTATTGTTTCATCTTTATTGCCACGAATTCCCGCTATAAAGGCTAGGTCTAAGCGTGCCTGTCCCTGAAAAAATGGAAATCCGAATCCAGCGTGCAGCATATATTCATTTATCGACCGTGAATTAAATATATATCCGGTTTTGCTGTAAGAAAAACCAATTCTCGAATCGAATTTTTTTAGGAATTTTCTGGTTTTTTCCCGTGAATGAGAATGTTCTAAACCAATTCCTATTTGACCATATTCTTGCAGGTTTTGAACTTCCTGATCTAATTGTAAACCCTCTGACCAATCCTGATACACGACATCGGCACTGAAAGTCCAGGTAGTCAAAAACCGATAACTGCTGCCTAAACCGGCAAAAACTGGAAAAGTAGTCTTGTCCTGATAAGTCTGCTCTTCCAGATTGATAGGGGAAACAGAAATCCTGGAATAATTAATCCGTGGTTTAAAGTCGATAAAAGCTCCTAACACCCAGGGATCAACCGGATTGAAATCAAAACTGGCCCCAATGCCAGGACCTCTAAATCGGTATTCAATTTTATAGTAATCATCCGACAGCTGAGGATTATCATTAAATAATATATAGTACCGGTCCTCTATGGCGCCAAAGAAATAATTAAGGCTGGCAGCTATTCCCCAGCGAGCATTTGGTGACCAGATTAAATTTATCTGCGACCGGGCAATATTCCCTTCATAGAATACATTCTCTTCATAATTGATATCACCCGTTTGATATTTTAAGATATAACTAAATTTGGTAACGGCATAGGGAGATACTGAAATTCCGAAAATCCATTTCTTCTTTTGAATGGGAATACCTAACTGTAATCCATTAAAATTAGCGGTGGATGAGGAAAAACTCTGCGACTGATTTTTGACGGCAATTTCGGTAGTCGACTGATGATAACGGAGTGACAGATTGATCTTGGTATTGTTGATTTTTCGCCAGCTGGCAATATTATAAGCGTTCAGGGAGGCACTATCTGTTAGTGCCAGGCCTGTTCCACCCAATCCCGCTCCTCTTACCGAAGTAGTATACTGCCGGAGTCCGATTCCATTCTCAGCCGCAGAAAAAATGGATTGGGCCTGCAGCAACAGGTATGGCACAAATAGAACCAACAATGTTATCAAGGTCCGGTACATAAAATAATCCATTCTACAAGCGCGAACTTGCCGGAATCCAGTAAGTGATCTTCAGGCGTGGATGGTTCGCAGGATTGGGATGCGTTCTTTTATAATACGCCAGATAAGAATAAAATTCAATTTCATCAATAATAGTACTTGAAGTTTCCCGGCTGTCGATAAAACTGATCACAAAGCCATTAGAATCTGCAGGTTGGACCAGCTGCTGGCGGATCATCTCTGCCAGCATTTTCCGACTTGCATCCGCACTGGTTTCAATATAGCTGCTGTCACTGGCCCAATAAGTGGTAATAGCAAAAAGACCCTTGGTTGAGTCAACTTCTACCGCCGGGTTGTTAATATCTGTGATCAGTTTTAAGGTAACCTGATTGGCCAGACCGTAATTAGGGTCAACTAGACTATTCTCCATATCAACGGGGATCTGTAAATTGGCCGATATCAACGAAATTTCACTGGGCTGATTGGCCAGGAAACCTGCCAGGTCAAATTTAAGCAGGGTATTATTCACTATCAGCGAGGAAGCATAATTTCGCTCATCAATTCTTGGTATGCTACCTTCATATACATATGCATCATAGGTGCCATTCAAAGTGTCACCGTAAACAGCGGTATCACCTGGTAAATGATAACTGATGATTAATTGCGGATCTTTGGTGGAGTTTATCGCATAGAGGTATTGGATAAAATCCGCCTGATCAAAGTCGATTATAACTCCATAATTATCAACTGGATCAGTGGCCGTATCAGCCCACACTTTTACCATCTCAATACCGTCACTGTTGAGATTAAAAATGTAATCGAGAGTATCACTGGGATTGATTTCTAATTGGCCCAGTGGTTTATTTCGATCGATGTTTTGAAGGTAATCACCCCAGACAGAATCCACGTTAGTGGTCCAAATATTTACGATTGGATAAATGGTGGCATCGATGAAGGTGGGTGTTCCGGGAGAGACGCTCCCCGCTGCAGAAAGCTGGATTTTGGCACTGTCCACAATGGCCGAATCTGGAACGGTAAGATAACTGGTAAAGCGTAAAATGGGACGGGCTTCCAAACCGAAAGCACCTCCCAATAATAACCTGTACGAATATTGGGTATTTACCTTGGTCTTCACCTGATAGGAGGTATCCTGTACCGCCAATAAGGTAGTATCCTTAACAAACCCGGGAATCTCGCTGTTTAATACATTAACGGTCAGCTGGTGTGGATTTTCACTGCAGGAAATGAGCACCACCGTAACTAACCAGATAAATATGTTGAAATAAAAAGATCGTTTCTGCACACTATTCCTGTTCTTCATCCCGTTCAAAAATAATCCGAGAATTTAAATGATCACTCCTGTTAATACAATGTTTTTAATATTTGCTTCCACGCTTTATTCAAGTCTTCAAAGTACTAAAAAATCATTTTAAATATGGAGTTTTCAATAAAAGTTTCTCTTTATACGATGATGGTTGTATGAAGGTTCAATACCTGGTTTTTTTGTAAACTTGGTCAGGTATCAAACTGAAGTCTAATTTATGGTTCGCATCCCTAAATAATAAAATTGAGCTCAGATATCAATGCCGGTGAATATCTTTATGCATGATTTTTCGGGTTTCCAGCAGCCGGTCATCAGCCGGTAAATCGATCAAATAGGCATTCATCCCGGCATCGTTTTCTTTTTTCAGAAGCTGAACCATGTAGTCAATGACGCTGGAAGGGAAAACATTATCCCTTTCATACAAGTCACGCTTCTGCAATAGTCTTTCAGCAGACTCTACACAACTTCCCGGCAGAGCTGGTAATTTTTTTAACAATTTTTCATCTTGGAAAATGTTTCCTTTAGTATAAAGTTTTTTTGCAGTAACCAATGATCGCGAATTGGTTAGTCCCCATTCTGCGGCCAGGGTCATGCCGGCTAACAGCAGATGCACGATCGCACTGCCGTCCGGGCTTCGCAGTTCCACAGTCTGCCGGCCTTCGGGATCACGATATTCGATCTTTTGCTGTTTGTTCAATTTCTGGGACAAATTGGAAATTTTTGACCAACCCAATGGAACCCGGATCATGGCGCTGCGATTAAGATCACTCCAGCATATCCGGGTGGGTGCCTCCTGATTAGGCACCAAACGCAAATAAGCTGAGGAAACAGTATTTCCGAAAGCGGTGAGAGTATCTGCGTATTCGCATAAACCACCAATTAACTTTTTGGCAGGATCTGAAAGCTTACTCTGTGCATCGATCATCATATTTTTACCATTCTTCATCAGCTCCAAGTGAATATGCAAACCGTTACCGGCTATACCTTCTTCCAGTTTGGGAGTAAAGGTAGCTACACAACCATGTCGGTAAGCAACATTGCGGATGATCCATCTGCCCAGAATCAGATTATCTCCAGCATCTTCAATTGGGGTCGGAAGAAATTCAATTTCCAGCTGCTCAGCCCGTTTCCCTCTCAATTCATCCATATCGCTTCGCACACTTTGTATGAAACCGACTTCACTGTGAGCGTATTTTACCGCCCCGGTCAGCTGGGTGATACAACTCACCATTTCATTAAGGATTTCACCGCTTTTTATAAAAGGTGCCGAAGCATGGTATCCCCGCTGTT
>MESS01000002.1:18300-23061 GCA_001771055.1 Caldithrix sp. RBG_13_44_9 | reverse complement strand
TCTTAAATAAGAGATTGGCACGCTGTAAAATATTATCAGGTGAAAAAGCAGCTCTTTCACCGGCGGCATTAAAATATCGGCAGATGAAATCCAGGCTGCCTGGATCAAATGGATTCAGAAATGCGGTCTTATAAATGGGAATAACATAAAGATCGGACAGATTCGTATCAACCATTCCCTTGAAAAGCGATGACCCGTCCACCCTCTCACCATCTGCCAGAATTCTTTCAGCCTGGATTTTGTTACTGATAGGCAGTTTTAGTTCCTTGAGTTTACCATCCAGGCCCAGGTAATGAAAAGTGATGCGTTCGATCTGCTTTTCAGTAATAATTTTTAAAAAGTCAGCTCGGACAAAATCCTGATTTTTTTTGTCTAACAATTGACATAAGGGATTGGTCAGACTGTAAAAACTATTCATCCAATTCTCCAGTATCGGTTAATTTACCGGCTAATATTGTGAATAAGATTATTTGCTGCAAGATTTTTTATCAAATCTATTTTTTCTTTGGTGGCTTGATAGTTGTTTTTGGATGAGTAAGATACTATATTTAACGTAAATCCTTGAGATAGCCAGTCAACTTGTAAAGTATTTCTGGCACTGGAAGGACCTGTAAGTAATGATTGACCCTGGCAAATTAAAATCGTCCGAACTCAATATAGCCCTTCAAGACCTGGAAGAATCCTCAGTCATAGAACTTGAGAATATGTTAATTTCTGAATTGATAGCCAAGAAATGTATCCGGCTTCATGGGCGTTTTGAGGAAGTATTAGAATTTGCCGGGCGCACCAATTATAAAATTCGCTTGCGCCAACCCAATAAAACTGTCTGGTCAATTTCCTTCAAAGATTGCCGGGAATCAATTCGCAAGGTCCTGCGTCTGGGTACCACTACCATTTTTGGTGAGGAGCAGAATTCTCGGGCAGAGAAAAAGGATCAACTGGATCATCATACCACCCTCCTGCTTAATGTCCTCCCTAAACAGGAATATGAGATTCGAAGTTTTATTGGCAATCTGGTAGTACATCCCAACTGGGGAATTGGCAAACTTGTCCGCATCAATGAAAACGGCAATATTGAAGTTGAATTCAAGGATCGCACGGTGAGATTGAAGCCTGACTTTATCAAGTTGAAACTCGCCTGAATTCCTGATCACTTTGCCGGCCTAACTTTTTTTGCTAAGAAGTACTCGCGCCAGTGCTCCATCACCATGTAAGACTTTCAATGGAAGGCAGATCAAATCGTATTGACCAGGAGATACCTTCCGTAGATCTAATCCTTCCACTCCCACCACATTTTTTCGATATAGGATTTTATGTACCGGTAACTCTTTGGACTCATATAAATCCAGAGATAGATAGTCAATTCCTACCAGCTTGACACCCAGTTCTTGCAAATATTCCGCTGCATCGGCCGTAAGGGCGGTAAACTCAGGGTGGAATTTCAACGGTCTCTCACTCCAGAAAAGAGAGTTGTGGGTTTTGAAAATAATCCGCTCCAGAGGTTTTAAGTGATACTTTCCCAAAATTGAGCGGGTAATACTCGGGGTTTCTCCTACTTCCACCACTTGCACTTTTCCTAATAGAACTTCCGGTGGAATTTGATCAATGCTCCACTTGTTTTGAATCAGGTGGAAGGGTGCATCCAGGTGAGTTCCCCAATGCAGAGAACATTGCAGCCGGCTGCTGTTATAGGAGTCACCCCTGGCGATAGCCTGGGTCTGTTCGATAATGGCTGGTGGGTCTCCGGGCCAAACCGGAAGTGCTGGATGCAGCGGTAAACTGATATCAATGATATTGGACTTGGGCATTTTAGAATCCTTGGTTTACTTGGATTTGAAGGGGGATGGATTTTCCCGGGAAAACATTTTTAATAATAACTCAAATTCTTTTTCAAAATTTGGAGTAAAGATTTTCTTACCGATTGAATCCCTTATTTCATCAACAGTCCAGAAACGCGCTTCACTGATTTCCCGGCGATCCGGATAAAAGGGCCCCTCTTCCCGCAGCAGGAAACCGTGGACCAGTTCACTTTCAATATCACTGCGGTGAACATAGCGAAATAGCGGTTGGAATTGAGCAAGAGAAATGCCTAATTCCTCTTCTGCTTCACGCCGCAGAGCATGTTCAACGGTTTCACCACTGTGAATATGACCGCCAATGGCAGTGTCCCATTTTCCCGGTTGAATATCTTTGCTCTCCGCCCTTTTCTGCAAAAAAATATCACCACGGGAGTTGAGGATATGTACATGAATCACTGGATGAAGCAGATCAGGATTTCCATGAACTGCACTGCGAGGTGCTTTTCCGATCACTTTTCCTGCCGGATTGACAATATCAAACCACTCTTCCCGGGAGTATTTTTTTTGCAGACGCCGCCGCTGGAATACTGCCCGCAGGAATTCGAAGGCAGCCATCCCTCCAATGAGCAGATAAAACAGTCCCCCGCTGATAAAGGCCCACGCTTCTTTACTCATATAAAACGCTGAATAGAAAACTAAAAAGGTATGCAGACTGAATATAAAAAACATTCTTCTCATCATTTTCAACATCATTACCAGCTGTTCACTGGATAATTCCATCCCCTGCATATACCTTCCAGACATTTTGATCAGGATGGGATTCTGAGAAAATGAAGTAATTCCCAGTAGAAGAATCAGGATAATTCCAATCAGCCCGGGCTTGATTTTAAAAAAAATTTCATTCTGTAAAAGAATTGAAATCAAACCCAGGACGATGATTAAACCTGTATCAAACAAAACGAATTTATCGATGTGTTTGCTTCGCAAATAGCTGAAAAAGAGTTCCAGGATTCCAAAGCCAATGGCTATCACTAAACCAATCGTCAGTCCGAATATTTCATCAGCTATGATAAAAATCAATAGGGGAAGAAAACCGATGGTGAAATTCTTCAGTAGGGTTTTCCGGTCAATCATAAATTATGAGTGATACATTCGATTTAGGAATTTTAAAATGTATAGTGGACGGGTGAGTTCCCTGGCTAAGCCATGCGTAATTTCGCGCGATGCATAATTTTCTGAATATCAAGACGTTCATCCTTGGCAATCTGCATAGCCTCCTTCAAGAAAGAATCATCCAAAGTGTGATAATAATCTTCCAGATATAATAGTACCAGTTCTTCGGAGTGTTCTTTGGTCCAATCCTCTAACAAAATTGTTCGTGGATTGGAGCCATCTCTTGTATTTTCCATGAATATTTTTGCCTTTCGTTTCCGAGCTAATATAGTTTTTTTAAAGTGCGGAGTAAATCGGTAAAATTTCCCACTACCACATCTGCTTCCCTTAGATGATGGGAATTCAGGGTGGTGGTGATTCCGATTACTTTCATTCCGGCGGCTTTACCGCTGCGGATACCCAGGGGTGCATTTTCAATAACCACGCAGTCCTGAGCTTCCAAATTCAGCTGGGTTGCGGCCAATAGATAGGGTTCAGGACTGGGTTTGGTTTCACTCACTTCATCACTGGTTACAATGGTTTGAAAATAATCCTGAATTCCAAAACTGTCTAATGCTTCCAAAACCCGGGTGCGAGTCCCCCCAGTTACGATACCCAATTTGAGATCCTTATCTGCGGCCCAGCTTAATACATCCAGCAGATTGGGATAATGACGCAGTTTTTTTATTTTATTGTAATGTTTTTGTTTGTCTTTCATAATCTCACCGGTATCTTCCACCGATAAGTGGTACTTCCGCCCGATTTCATTGGCAACTCCTTTGATTCCTTGACCTTCCATCATATAAAGTTCGTCCGGAGTCATTTCGATCCCATACCGCTTTAATGCTTTCTTCCAGCCCCGGTAATGGTCCTCCATGCTTTGAATCAGGACTCCGTCAAAATCAAAAAGGATAGCTTTCATAACACACTTTCTATTTCAATGCTCGGACTGTTATATAGCAGAACTATCCAGAAGTTCCCCCGATAAAATTGGAATAGATAAGTGAGAACTTTTAACTCTTTTATCTGAAATTCCGCTTAATTATATTAATCATTAATGATTTCAAAAACAAGCTGGAGTTCAATGGATACAAAAAATGCAGGCGTGAAGTCCTCCCGTATCAAGTTTTGTGATCTTCACTGTGAATTTGCCAGATTCCCCCGGCAAGATGATGTGGATGGATCTCGCTCCTGCCAAACTTACCTGGCACTCTGGTGTGATAAGTTGCAGTCCTATACCACCAAAAATGCTCCCTGTGCAGTAATTTTCGGGAAACGAAGACCTAAAACTTCCTGGTAAGTCAGCGATTACCAGAATAATTTTGATGATAAAGATCTTCCAGGATGCTTTTTGATTTAAGGCGATAGATAGAGATTCCAAGGTTTTTGCTTTCCGTCAACAACTCCTGAAATCTGGCCGCTCCAGCCTGTAATTCAATATTTATATGATTCTCCCGCTGACTCTGGCTGCGGATGATAATATCGGGAAAACGTGAAAGGAGAGGAAGCATGGCCAAATCGGCTTCCAATAGAATAATTTCCTCGATCTGTTGGCTGATATCCAGATCTTTCACTATCTTTCCCCCCTGCAGGATAATTATCCGGTCACAGATTTCCTCAACTTCCGGCAATTGATGAGAGGCATACAAAATGGTGTACGTTTTTAGAGTATCAAGCAGCGTGAGAAAATCGTTCTGACTGTCAGGATCCAAGCCGGACATGGGTTCATCCAGTAAAAGAATTTGTGGTTCAGATATCAAAGCAGCGGCCAGGAATAAACGCTGCCGCATACCTTTGCTGAATCCGGCGA
>MESS01000002.1:11909-18282 GCA_001771055.1 Caldithrix sp. RBG_13_44_9 | reverse complement strand
ATTCCAGTCCAGCCCACTTCAATAACTCCACCCGCCGGGATTCAATTTTAGCTTGTTCGGTTAGAGACATCCTGCCGGAATAATTCAGGACTTCATTGGGAGTGAAATTTTCCAGCCCCTCCTGGTGTTCCGATACATATCCCACATATTTTTTTGCTCTTTCTAGATCTGCCTGACCCATTATTGTTATACTTCCCCGATCCGGCTGCAGGAGATGAAGCAGCAATCGAAACAGGGTCGTTTTACCGGAGCCATTTGCACCAATTAACCCAACCTTTTCATTGGGGTAAATATGAAAGGAAATATTCTGAACGGCTGGAGCCGATTGCTGAGCATAAGTTTTGCTCAGATCCAGAACAGAGATGACCGGAGATTGAGTAACATCCATTGCTGTCTTTTTTCCCCGTGTAATTGAGATAATTTTTACCGTTAACCATTTTCTTTTTATTTACTTCTCTAAATTATATCTCTATATTATTTTTTAAAAGAAAAAATTCAACACTTAAAAAATACCGGGGGATTCATCCAAATGAAGGATAACATGTATATACCTGAAAAACCTGAAGAAGTACTCAAGATAGCACTGGAAATGGAAGATGAAGGTTATCGCACCTATACCGAAGGAGCCAAGACTATCCGAAACTCTTTAGGTAAGAGAATGCTGGAACGGTTGGCCCAGGATGAACTCAATCATATAAAGCGAATTCGGGAGGTATTTGATGTCTTAACCGGTAAACAGGAATGGAATAAATCAACTTTTCATTCTAACCAGGAAGGCGTTACTTTTCAAAATATCTTCACCCGTTTGCAACAGGAGTTAAAACAATCAGTCGCGGAACTGGGCAGTCACGGCGTGGATGACGAAGAAGTGATAGAAACGGCAATAAATTTAGAAAATCATGCCAAATTTTATTATGCCGAATCTGCCAAAAAAGCCAAAGACGCCAAAGTAAAAGAGTTTTTGCAGATACTTGCCATAGAAGAAGAAGGTCACTATAACGCCTTGCGCAATATCAATAATTTTATGGGCGATCCAGCCAATTGGTTTGCTACCCAGGGTAAATTTTAGATCATCCTGACCATGCGGCATGGTCGTTGTGATTTCTGAAGGGTGTTGTTTTGCAGTTGAATAAATAGCAGGTCTGATAGTTCATAGCTTTGATCCAATTTGCTTCGGGGAGTAGAAAATAGTTCTGGTAGTAGAATAAGGCTGCAGTATTCAAGATTTTCACCTCAAAATATATCCTTCGAGTTTTACTCAGTTGGCACTTCAGGCTAGTAAATTAGTTTAGTTAGCCAGCCGTTATAAATAAAAGAAAAATACCTCTAACACTTTTATAATAAAAATCTCAATTATTTATTCAGTTGACAAAATTTGTGAAAAAAATTATATTTTCGGCATTGTAATTACACTTTCTGGAGGCTTTAATGAGCTGGTTTAATCAACTGATCGCCCACACTCTGCCTTATGTACCCAAGCCAATTGTTGGTTTTTTCTCGAAACACTATATTGCCGGTGATAAGCTGGAAGATGCGGTGCGCCTGGTAAAAGAATTGAATTCAAACCGGATGATGGCCACAATCGATGTTTTAGGAGAAGAAGTAAAAGTAAAAGAACAATCCTTGAAAGCGGTTCAAACCTACCGAGAGGTTTTAAAAACAATTGCGGTTGAAAAACTAGATGCGAATATTTCACTCAAACCCACTCACATGGGATTAAAAATTGATAAAGATTTTTGCTTCTATAATATCCTGGAAATGGTTAAGGAAGCTCAGAAAATCAATAACTTTGTCCGCATTGACATGGAAGATGCTACCACTACTGATGACACCATTGAGATGTACCTTCGCATCAAGAAGGAATATCCAAATGTCGGAACGGTACTGCAATCCTATTTACGCAGAACAGGGAAAGATATAAATCGGTTAATACCACATAAAGCCAACTTGCGATTGTGTAAGGGCATTTATAACGAAAAACGGGAAATTGCCTACAAGGAAAAGAGTATTATCAATGACAATTTTGAGTATGCTCTGGAAAAATTGTTAAGCAATGGCTGTTATGTGGGAATTGCTACTCACGATGAAAAACTGGTCTGGCATGCCTTGCAGCTGATTGATAAACTTTCTCTCCAGCCTGATCAATATGAGTTTCAAATGCTGCTGGGAGTGGATCATGAACTACGACGTATCATTGTTGAGGGCGGTCATCGGCTGCGGGTCTATGTCCCATTCGGGACTGAATGGTTTGGGTATTCAACCCGCAGGTTAAAAGAAAATCCGGCGATTGCCGGTCATATTATACGAAATACCCTTGACCGCTGGATGGGTAAAAAGGTATGATAAAAGAAAGAGGAAACGGGTCTTTAAACAACGGTACTTAGAAGTTTTGTTTTTTTGAAAGTCATTCAGAAACAGCTAAAATAGTAAAGGCGCCGTAAGGCGCCTTTATCTTTAATCATTCACCATGTATTTTCTTCTTTTTTTCAATCAGTTGCTCGCGGGTTTCCTGGTGACTAGGATCTGGAACGCATGCATCGGTTGGGCAGACAGCTGCACATTGAGGGGTATCATGAAAACCAACGCACTCAGTGCACAAGTCCGGATTA
The DNA here is from genome assembly GCA_001771055.1 of Caldithrix sp. RBG_13_44_9. Lineage (GTDB taxonomy): Bacteria > Calditrichota > Calditrichia > RBG-13-44-9 > RBG-13-44-9 > RQOF01. The sequence goes on along the minus strand of MESS01000002.1, from coordinate 15,673 downwards.
ATGATATAGAGGGGATCTCCTTCAGATATTGCATCATTTGGACATTCAGGACGACATGCATCACATGCAATGCATTCTTCATTGATCATTATTGCCATAATAGACCTCCGTAGATTTTTTTCGAAAGCAAAATAAGAAAATTCACAAACAAAACAAGCGAATTTTTTTTTTATCAACCTGGTAAAAAGGATTTTGAGACTGCTCAGGTTGTGTTTAAATCAGTTCAGGGATCCGTTAGTATTAAGAACAGACTCTAATCAGCGGAAAGGAAGACCGCATAATACATAGGTTTTATTGTAACTTATAAGAATGTGCTCCTGAAAAATGGCTTGATTTTCCCAATCGACTCCTATATATTGCAAATCTAAAATTTGGGCCCATAGCTCAGTTGGTTAGAGCAGTCGACTCATAATCGACTGGTCCCAGGTTCAAGTCCTGGTGGGCCCACAAAAACAGGAGGAGTAGTTGGACGTCTTGCTTGAACATATGGCATTCAAAAAAAACAAATCAATTCGCTTTTTAACATAAAGATGCACTCAAAGATTTTTTTGAGTGCTTTTTTTTTAATATATCTGGAGGATCAAATTGAAAAAATTAGTCAAACAGCTGGTCGATTTACAAAAAATTGATAGCAAGTTTGATGCACTGCAATTGCAGAAAGGTGACCTGCCTTTTATGATTGAGGAAGCAGAAAGCGAGCTGGAGTCGAAGAGTACCAGAAAAAAGGAGATGGAAGAGACCATTAAAAAGGGAGACGCTGACCGCCGTATGTTTCAGATGGAGATTGAGGCAGGAAATGAAAAACTGAAAAAGTATGAAGAGCAATTGTATAAGGTGCAGACCAACAAGGAATACGACGCGATTTCCTTAGAGATTGATACCAAAAAGATGGAGATTAAAGAATTAGAAAATAAAATTCTCCAGTCGCTTGAGGAAGAAGAAGAACTGAAGGTTCAAATTCGGGAACTGCAGAAAGATATTAAAAAATTAGAGGAACAATTGGTTGACCATCGGCGTGAACTAGATGAGATTGTGCAGCAGACCCGGACAGAGGAAAGGCGGTTAACCAGAGAGCGGGATAAGATTTTGGCAGAACTTGATAAGCGGTATCAAAGCCAGTATGAGAAAATCCGGAAAGCCAAGGACGGCCTGGCGGTAGTGGCTGTGAAGAAAAATTCTTGCGGTGGCTGTTACTCGGCCATCCCGCCTCAAAAGATTGTGGAAATTAGGGAAATGCATCGATTGTTTACCTGTGAGTATTGCGGACGGATTTTAGTTTGGTTAGACGAAAATCCGTGAGGAAGCTGATTACATAAATTCGGAAGCAGATCAGACGGTCGCCTGTTCTGAGGAACGGGAGGAAAGTCCGAACTCCAGCGGGCAAGGTACCTGAAGAAATTCAGGGTTGGTAGAATGTAAATTCTATCAGACGGAAAGTGTCACAGAAACTATACCGCCGGAGAGCTGTTTACAGCCATCCGGTAAGGGTGAAATGGCGGGGTAAGAGCCCACCGCTCAGATTCTGAACAGAATGGTTTAATTTAAGCCGTGGTAACACCTGAGCCGGATAAACCCTTCCTGGAGCAAGGCCAAATAAGGGAGAATTCTTCAGCGAAGAGCGAGACTGCCCCGCTCGTGTCCAATTAAAGGACAAACTCCTGGGTAGGCCGCATCAGATAAATGACCGTTACCCCTGAATGGGGGAACAGAATTCGGCTTATCGATCTGCTTCCGTTTTTATTTCCCAAAACCTTTCCTTCAACCATAATCTTCAAATTTGTTTTGAATGAAGTGAATACATGAGAAATGAAATCGGCTAAATCTGAATATGACTAAAAAACCACAGGTTGAAATAACCGGCTGGGAAGCCCGCCATTATGACCGCTTTCTAAATCTTATTTCCCTGGACCGATATGGAGGTCTAATCGGCCGGGCAATAAATGATCTGCAGCTGCGTCCTGAAGAAATTGTGATGGATCTGGGAGCAGGCACCGGTAGAATGGTCAGGCTGATGCTGCAGCAAATGAATAAACAAGGCCGGATCTACGACCTGGAGGTCGGGGACGAGATGAAAACACACCTCTTCGAGCTGCAAAAAAGTGATGCCCGACTGATCATCATTCATCAAAGGATTGAAGAGCCGTTCCTGCTGCCGGTTCAGGCCACTCTGGTTTTTATCTCCTTTGTACTTCACGGCTTACATCAGCAACACCGGCTGCAGGTGATTCAAAATGTTCATCAGAATTTGCAGGTTGGCGGGAGGTTTTGCATTTTGGATTACAATCATTTTTCTCTCGAAAATGCTCCCTGGTATGTAAGGTTGGGTATCCGCCATATTGAATGTGAAACCACCGAGGACTTTATTACCCGGGATTGGCCGTCCCTGCTTCCGGAAAGAGGATTCTCAAATATCCAACTTCGCCGGTACGCCAGAGGGTATATCCGTCTGCTCTGCTGTCAGAAATTATAAATATATCCCTTCCCAAATTGATATTCTGGGTTTAAATCTGTACTTCCTGCTTGGTTAAAATCTTTTCAGCAAGCCAACTTTTTTTGATTTAGGAGAATTCAATATTCTTTCTTAAATTTTATGCTGGCTAAATGTGAATTATGATTTTGATGTTTAACCAACAATGCAAATTTCAAGTGTTTGGATTGGGAATTGTGATTTCGCTCGCTTCATTTAAGTGCTTTTTTAATATCTTAAAAATCTAGCATACTTTAATATGGCTATTTAATCGATTAACCGAAGATTCTGGCAATTGAAAATTAACAAAATGTAGTCAAATGACCTGGAAGGAAAAAATAGAACAACTCGCTGCTCTCCTTGAGAAAATACCTCAACCACAAACATTCGAGGTTGATAAGGGAGTATATCAGCCATATTTTGTTCTCGAACTCCGTCCCGCCAACTGGGAAATTGTACCTTTTGCTGAATATACCCGCCTGGATGGGGCGATGGGCAAGGAAACTCGCCTGAATTATCAAATTATTGAAACTCAAAAAGTAAATATTAATCAGGATGAATTGAATCTGGTATCTTATCTGCTGTCTTTTAACCAATATGATACCCGTCGGTTATTTGCTTATGGTCAACCGGTAGGATTTCTGCTGGATTGGTTAAGGGGCAGCAATCTGAAAAACCGATCTTTGAATAAAGAATTATTATCTCTGGATTTTGCAGAAGATACAGGTACGATTGCCTTGGGTATCTTTAAAGAAAATGAAGAGTATGTTCTGCAACCTATTATTGTCTATCAGGATCGAACCGTATTTTTAGAAGGTCAGCTTGATGTTTTAACTGCTAATCCGGTTTATATTCTTAACAAAAATACTCTCTACCGGGTGGAATCCCGGATGTCCGCTTTTTTCTGGATAAATTTTTTCCGGCTGCAGCAAAAAATCCGGATACCGATTGAGGAAATAAAAGAATTCATTAACTCTTTTATATCCCGCATTTTGCCGGCTTTAGATTGGAAAAGCCTGGAGGAGCATCTTAAAGTATATGAATTACCATTAAGCACCACCCGCCTTTATCTTTATGAGCGGGCAGGTCAATTAAATATCGATGTTAAGTTTTTATATGAAAATATTGAATTTCCTGCCCAACCCCCTTCTGAGAAATCGTTAGCCTCGCAGGGAAAGTATCTTTTTATTGTCAAGAGAGATACTCATCAGGAAACAGTGGTGCGTAGATTGTTGCATCAACATGGCCTGCTCTTCATTCAGCACCGCTGGCAGGTTGATCCCCAGTACCATGTTTT
>MESS01000002.1:11241-11875 GCA_001771055.1 Caldithrix sp. RBG_13_44_9 | reverse complement strand
TGACGGGACCAATATTTATTTTGGCGAAGATTTGATTCTAAGAATGCAGCAGTTTCTCCAGCTGCTTGGACAGCGTTCTTCACAGGGAATGGAAAAATTCCGTCCGGCCAGCTTTCTCCTGGTCGATGAACTTTTAAAATTAGCGGATTCAGTGGAATCCGATCCTGGATTCAAACAGTGGATTGATCATTACCAGGAATTTAAAAACATCAGACCAGTTACACTCACCAACAACTTTAAAGGAATTCTCAGGGACTATCAAAAAACGGGTCTGGATTGGCTGGCATTTTTAAATCAATTTAAATTCGGCGGAATTTTAGCTGATGATATGGGACTTGGGAAAACCATTCAGGTGATTGCCCTCCTGACTTACCTGAAGCAGCAGAAACTTTTACCAAAACCCTCTCTGATAATTGTGCCATTAACTGTTTTGTTTAACTGGGAGAGAGAGCTTAGCCGTTTTGCACCCCACCTCGTTATTTTAGCCTATCAAGGTCAAAAAGCAGAACGGGAAAGAATGATCAAAAAGTTCGATAAATATGAGGTGATATTACTCAGTTATGGAATTTTACTGCAGGATCAAACTATTCTCCAGAGCATGGATTGGGAATATATTATTCTGGATGAATCACAG
>MESS01000002.1:0-11216 GCA_001771055.1 Caldithrix sp. RBG_13_44_9 | reverse complement strand
CTTACCAGGCCGTTGATAATCTAAAGTCCTCCCACCGGTTGTGTTTAACGGGTACGCCGGTCGAAAATTCGATAATGGATTTGTGGTCACAGTTTAATTTTTTAAATCCCGGCATGCTGGGGACACTGAAGCAGTTTGAAAACCGTTTTGGGAAAAACGGCTCTGAGGCGGAAAATGGACAGAAGCTTTTACAACGCATGCTGAACCCCTTTGTCTTGAGGCGGCGAAAGGAAGAAGTTTTAGAAGAGCTTCCTGATAGAACTGATATTATCCAACTGATTGAAATGACTGATAAACAAAATGAAGTCTATCGACAATGGTTGCAGTTTTACCGGGAACAGATTTTCAACCAACTGGAAAATGATGGACTGACTAAAACTCGATTTAAAATTCTGGAAGCTTTAACCTACCTCCGGCAGCTGGCCTGTCACCCGGCAATTTTTGACGATTCGATCGAATTGATGGATTCAGGTAAAATGTTGCTGCTGGAAGAAATGTTGGATGAAATTATCCAGGAAGGACATAAAGTATTGGTCTTTTCCCAATTTGTACGTTTTCTGCAGCTCGTTAAAAATATCATGGACAATCGACAATGGCCTTATGCCTATCTGGATGGCACTACCAGAAACCGGAAAGAGGTTATAAATTCTTTTCAGGAAAATCCGGCTATTAAGGTGTTTCTTATTTCTTTAAAAGCGGGAGGCCTGGGTTTGAATCTGACCGCAGCTGATTATGTGATCCACCTGGATCCCTGGTGGAATCCGGCAGTCGAACAGCAAGCAACCGATCGGGCACACCGGATTGGCCAAAAAAATCGTGTATTTGTCTATAAATATATCGTAAAAAATACGGTAGAGGAAAAAATCCTTCGCTTGCAGGAACAGAAAAAAGAACTGTCCGATAACTTGTTTATCTCGGAAAAAAGCCTGGTCAAGCAATTAAGTACTGAAGATCTGCGCATGATCTTCCAGAATTCTGACGGTTCGGTTGCCCCAAGATCTCAGCAGTGAAGAAACATCTAAATCCTATCATTTAAAATATCCCTGCCGAATAAATTTTTATTATGTGTGGTATATACCTGTTCTCGAGCAAACGGAAGACTTCTGGCAGTTACCAGCATTTATTGACAGAAGCAAATGAAGCAAACCGGTCAATTATTTTCGAGCTACGATCACTAAATTTGCAGATTGCTTTTCTTGGAATTTACCAAACTGCATATCTCCATAAATTGCAATTGGTTTCAGCCCAGTTTTTAACAAAACCGTTTGGATTTCTGACCGGGTATAAGGATAGAGAGGCGTGCTTTGCAGATGCGGGAAAGCTTGGTTACCTTGCCATTTGATGGTGAGAATATTAAAATTAATTTTTTTTCCGGAAAGATCGTAAAAACGGATAAATTCCTGGTCTCCATCACGGTGGATCCCGATTATCCGTTGCTGCTCCATTAACACTTTTCGATAATTAATCAACTGCAAGATTACCCAACCACCGGGATCCAACAGCAGATAAAAATTCTTAAGGGCAGAATTGAGTTTGGCTTTGCTCAACAAGTGCGGGATTGAATTCCCCAGGCATAATACTGCTCCAAATGTTTGATGAATATGATGGCTTAACTTCTCCAGCGGAGCTTCGATCCACTTTATATTTACACCAGCGGCTTTTGAATTTATCCGGGCCTGACTTAACATGTCCGGTGATATATCTGTACCAACCACTCTAACACCCAGTTGTGATAATAAAAGGGCATGCAGGCCGGTACCGCAGGCGGCATCCAGGGCAGATTTAAAAGGATATTTTTTCAACCAGGTCTGTAATACTTCTCTTTCAGTTTTCTGGCGCTGGTGAAAACGGGTCATCACGTCATAATTTACCGAGAGCTGCTGGTAGAATTTTTCGGCTGATAGATTTTCTTTTTTGGAGTTCATACGATAACCATCTCTCACAAAATTATCATTTATCCGAAACCGATTACCTGCTGAAAAAGGTCTTGAAGATTTCCGGTGTTTCTTCCCTGGTCCAGGACTTAAAGCCTTTGCTCCTGACCATGTCAATAAGGGGTGAGGGTATGAAGGCAGTAATAAGTTCCAGTAATTCTAATTCACTCAATTTGGATAATTCGGTCATTACCAATTGGACCGGATGTTCTCCCCGGTCTAGGATTGGACGGGCATCAATACTTTTAATGACGGTCGCGGTTTTCACCCACTCAGGTTCAGCTGGAGAAGATGATTCCTGTTTCCGGGTAGATTCACTCCAGCTATCCTGCCCTACAACTTCCCTCAAATGGTTTATCAGCGTACCGAGGGAAATTTTACCTACTTCTGAAGCCTGACGTATAGTGGCTATGCGGCCGATAGTTTTCCGCAAGATGGGATTCTTTAATTTTCCAAAACTGGGAACCAGTTTAATCAATACATCTTCCAGTTCCGGGTAAGTGTAAAGTATCTCTCCGATTTTACTATCGGGAGTGATTATCAGTGGGACTGTATGGGGACTCTTATTCAACATTTTTAATTCTTTCTTTAATCGTTTGAATAATTTAATAACTTTTGCTCTCCCTCAAGTTTGCGTAAACCAGTAAGGTCCTGAGTAACCTCTAAAGTCCCTAAGTACTCTCCCGCATTGTTGCGTAAGGCAAAATATTCAATATGGATAAATTTGCCCTGCAGATTGATCCAGAAAGCTGCCCGGTTCTGCCGGCCCGATCGGAAATCGTTTAAAATTTTCTGAACGATATGGACACTGGAAGGGGGATGGCAAAATTGAACCTTACGACCAAGTACCGCCCGGTTGCGGTCAAAGATTCTATTTGGATTATCACTGAAAAATCTGACGGTATCATCTTTATCTACAAAAGTGATATCTGCTGGCAAAAACTTGAAGATGGCGCTGAGTTCTTCCAAATCAAAACCACCGGTATGAAGGCTGATTTTATCCAATTTTTTTTTCTTCGACCGGCCAGTGTTTTTCACCTTGGGTTTCCAACTTTCTTTAGGATCATATAAACAATAACCTATTTCCCCGCTTTGCTGTGCAATCTCAAACCACTCCTGTTCGGTTAAAGTATCAAGACACATTGGGAATAATATTTCTTCTTCCTTATAAATCATTTCATCTGCGGCCGTAATTGCTGGTTTGAGGCTCCAATCGCTCACCGCTTTAACTTCCTCAGCATCAAGTGCCGAACCTGCCTGCAGGGACTCAATAGCTCCTTTCAGTAAATTCCGGATCTCATCGTCTTTTCCCCACATAACGGTAGGAGGTCCTGTGATGCCATACTTTTCCAAATAAGGAAAAAGCAAATTTTCCTTCCGGCGATAGTGCTTATCAACTTCCAGTATATTATTGAAGTGCAGCTGCAGGTTACTCCAGAGGGGATCAATATCATCTTTGCTGGATAAGTCGCCTATTTTATCTAGTACCATTTTGATCTTGGATATTTCCTTTTTGAGAGCTGCATTTTCTTGCTGAAAGGTATGTACTGGATGTCCAGGAGGTACCGGCTTGACCTTGGATAAATCCACCACTCCTTTGAGTGCTTCTCCATGAACATCACATAGTTTCAGTACTTCCTGAGTAGGCAGCCCTTCCGCAATCAATTCCTGCTCAGTCTCTACCACCAGGTTATAGGGGATCTTTCCCAGCAGACGAATGAGTTGTTGCTTGATGGTCGCCGCAGATTGACCCTGATGAAGTTGCAAAATTAAATGTTTCAGAAGAGCTTTTTTCTGCTGCAGATTGTCAGTTGGTTCACTCATACCTTGCTATCCTTCTGTTTTAATAAATTTATTTTTAGTTAAACTGTTACCCTAAGAGATTCAATATTTACCCTCACCTGGATTTTTCGCTTAAACGGTTGTTGGATTATTGTCCAGAAAATTTATTATTTTTCCATTCTGCCCGATCATACTCCGTTACCTGACCACGGTTGTGTTGATATTCCTCATCGTTGAGATGTTGAATATGATAACGATAGGTCTCCAGGGAAATACTATTCTGCCAGTGACCAAAAATATTGGCAATAAAGAATCCGCTGCAGAATAAAACTACCAGCAGCAGGGCATAGGTTTTCCGGGAAAGTCGGAATTTTTTTGGAGTGACCGACAGGTACAAGGTATTTTTAACTGGACAGGCATCAATACAATTGAGACATCCATGACATTCATCCGAAAGGACTTGCTTGATTTTGTGAACTCTGATGCCTGCAGGACAGACCCGGGTGCATTTTTCACAATCGATACAGGATGAATCTTGCCGATGAATTTTCCACGGACTCAACCAACTTATTGCTCCCAACAATGCGCCATAAGGACATAAATAGCGGCACCAAAAATATGGAAGCAAAAGCGATAGCAGAATTAAGATGACTAATATCCAAAAAGTTGTGGATGAAATTTCACTAAAAAATTTCAGCATCTTGATATCGGCTACCTGGTTGTAAGGGCTGTAAATGAAATTTTCCAGATCAGTAATAGTCATCTCCAAAAAAATGGCATTCAGGAAAAACGCCAGTAACAGATATTTGAGACTGCGAAGCGGGAAGTCCAGCCAGGCAGGTAATCGGAACTGACGGTCAAATATCTGCTGGTGAATTTTAGATAACAATTCTGAAAAAAGGCTTAATGGACAGATCCAGCTGCAGAAACTCTTTTTTAGTATAAAGGAAATAGCCAAAACGATGAGCAGGATAACCAAGGCCGAGGGATGAATGTCATTAAAAATTCCGGTAGACCACCAGTATCTTAAACTGATTAAGGCACTGATGGGTAAAAATGCTTCCACCCCAGCAGGACGTTGAATCCCTGATATCGTACCATGTCCCAGTGAGTGAACGAACAGTACAAACTCTATCCCGATCCAGATGACCAATAACAGAAAGGCGATTTGAATCAACTGTCGGTATGGACGAATCTGATATCTACCATTTTTTTTATAGTGAATGTTAAATGGATTTTTCATCTATATAAAAAAGAGTTTATCAAATCAAGCACAGCTAATGTAACCATATCCATTAAAGCAAAGAACAACCATTAAAATCAGGAAATATAGGTAATTTTTCATTATCAGAGTCTCATCTAGTTATTTCTAAATCTATTAAAATCTTACTGTTAAATCAGTAATTCTAAATTGATTGGTTTTTAACATTTCAGCCATAGTTTCCAAGGTATTTTGCTGAAAGAGATTTTTCAGTTGTAGACGAAGTGGAGACCAATGCTGATGTAAGGGGCATTGATTATCATCCTTACACTTTTCTAATCCCAGCAGACACTTATCAAAAAAATCGGGTCCTTCAATTGCCTGAATTATTTCCAAAAGGGTTATGGTGCCGGCGGGACGGGTTAATTTTACCCCGCCTTTTGGACCGCGGAATGAGATCAGGAGATTTTTGTCGGTTAGTTTCTGCAGAATTTTTGTCAGAAAATGAAATGAAATGTTCAGTTTTTCCGAGATCTCACCGATGGAAATATATTCGCGATCCAAGCAGGTGGCCACATACAGCACAGCCCTCAAGCCGTAATCACAGGTTTTAGAAAGAATCATACTACCCACCTCAATTTAAGACAATATTGTCCGATATATAGATATTCATTTCTTCGTTGTCAATTGAAAATATATTTTCGTCTTTGTAAAAATCAAGGGAATCAATTCATCCGGATCTCTTGAGGTATGATGATCTGGATAACCAGACATAAAAAAATCAATTTCACTGCTGTCCGGAAATAATATTTCTCAGATATGATTGCAGCCTAGGGCGCAGAGCGATGATTAGAATTCCCTTATAATGTTTTAACAGAAAATTGAAGCCGGGATAAAATCCGGTTTGCTGCTTCTCCAGCGGTCCAAATTCATCCAGTATAATCATATTTGACTGGATACTGCTCATCAGTATCCGGTTTCCTAAATCAAATATTTTTGGATCGAAATAATATTCGCAATATTGAATCGCCTGTCCGAAACGGGGAGTGGTTGAAGCAAGCAATTCCTCCTGGCCGGTTTGGATAGCATGCAATAAATAATTTTTCTTATTAAGCATATTCCCTGGACTTACCGAGAGGAAACCTCCCACTGTTAGACCTCGGTGTTGGGCTCTATCCTGAATAGTTCTTAAGTAAGAAGTTTTACCAGAATTCTTGGGACCAATCACCAGGATAATACGGCAGGCCGGATGAAGGGTGCTCATATTTATAATTTTAATCCCAATGTGACTTCCCTGCCGGGCATAGGTATGCCATACTCACTGTAATATAGCTGATCGAAAATGTTATTGACTCTCAGATAGATCGTGAATTGATCTCTATAAGAGTAATTCAATGTGCAGTGGAATTGAGAAAAATCATTCAGTTTCTCCCATTCCAGGCTGGCAGGGTTCTGATAGTATTGATCCGCAGTATAATTGGCTTCTGCCTGTAATTGGAGGAATGCACTTACATCCCAGATCAACCAGTTATTTAACCGATGCTTGGGCCGATAGGAAAGATAATTGGACTCCCTTGAGGGAGACTGATCTTGGGCATCTAAAAAAGTATAATTTAATTGCAAATTGCAGGAGAGTACATGGATCATACCTTCTGTTTCTATCCCTTTGAATATTGCCTGAGCAGTGTTTTGCAACTGTTTAAGATTTTCTGGAAGCTGTACTTCGGTGATTAAATCATTGAGTTGGTTGTAGAATAAGGAAAATCGAAAGCGGCTAGAATGATTGGACCACTGGGATCCTAATTCAAAGTTCCAGGAATGCTCTTCCCGTAAGGTCGGATTTGGAATATTCCGTCCCAGACGATCGGAATATAATTCTTTCAAAGTAGGAAAACGGCTTTTCTTGCCCATAAGAAAAAAAATATTCATACCTAGTGACAGCTGATGGCTCAGCAAAGTCTGTCCATTGAAAAGTAAATTAGGCTCCTGTGAATATTCGCCATAAGCAGTGATTGGAACAAAGTAGTTGGCATCAATTCCCACAGAAAGATTGAACCGGGATGTCAGCTGTATATCTTGCTCTAAACCCATCCCCATTATTTGAGCCGAATATTTTTGGTATGACTCTTGATTGGTTTTCTGCCGGTGTACATCCTGCTTGAAGGAAAAAATTCCATTGGTCGTTCCCTGCTTAATCAGTTTTAGTTGAGGATAGATGATACCTCCCAGGGAATAATCATCATAGATCGAACTGAAGGAATATCGCTGGGTCTGGCTGTTATAATTATCATTGTCATAGGATTCGAGGTGATTGAAATAGCTGTCATAAAATACCACGGACTGTACTAAAATTGACGGATTGATAATATTCAAAGAGTTAATGCTGACAATATTTTTTTTCCAGTCCGGAAAGCACCAGAAACGGGGATTACTTACAAAAACCTGCGGTGGAACGTTATACCAGTTGTCTATAAAGTTTAAATTGATACCCAGCTGATGAGCAGTATTGATATCATATTGAAATTTGAAATTCAAAGAATTTTTCCGATATACACTGTTATTACGTGTACCACCGTCTTCATTGGGTTGGGCCTGAAAACTTTCTGGTAATTTAAAATCGGCAGATCTTTCCTGGGTAAACGATATTGAATATTTCATCTTGTAGATATGGTGACTGAACTGCAGGTGACCGTAAAAATGCTTCTGATTTGATCCCTCCAGACCTGCGCCCCATTTTTTTTTAGAGCCAGGAGTCCGGGTCAAAATGTCAACGGTTCCTCCCAGCGAATTTGCCCCATACAGAATTGAGGAAATTCCTTTGGAAAGCCTTATTTTTGAATAATCCTGACCAATGAGTTGGGAAACATCTACCATTCCATCGAATGGGATACTTATCGGGATGCCATCCAGGAAAACGCTGATCTGGCGTTGTTCAAATCCGCGCAACCGGAAGGAATATTCATTCCGTGAATTGCGGGAAAAGTATATACCCGGAGCGTATTCCAGAACCAGCTGCGGATTTCGGTTGTCCCTTTGCTGAATGGTTTTTGTATCAATTTCGAATATAGATATTTTTTTAAACGATGACCAGGGATCACCCATAACAATTATTTCATTCATAGAAAATTCGGGAATGGTATCGGTGGTTGCAGGATACGGAAAGGCTTCAGTAAATCCTGTAATGGCAAACACGATGAGGATAGAAATTAAACTGTTGTTCATTCCTGTTTCTGATGCTTGAGTTGATCCAGGTAATATTGATCGGCAAAGAATAAAATACGGACTGCCAATTTAACCAGCCAATCATAGAGATGTGAGATAATATTTTTGTCGCGTGGGGTACGTTTGAATTCCCGGTAGGTATTATGGGTAATTACTCGTACTTCGGGTAAGACTCGCAATGCAGTAGAAAAAACCTCGCTGAAACGTTGCAGATGAATCTTTTGCAGACTCCGGCTTATTTGTTGAATGCTAATTTTATTGGTGAACATTTTAATGCCCAATAAAATCAGAATACTTCGTTTAATCATGACCAGGCTCATCAGGAAGTACTCGGAGGAATAAGGTATACCGTACCAGCTGGCATCTTTTTTCCCCAGCAATAATGGAATTCCAACAAATAAATTGAATAATAAAAAATCAAATTTCCAATTCAAAAATATATGAAAGGCCTGTCGATTCACTAAAAATAATATGAGGATCATCGGAGGGAAAATGAACCATTGATTGGTCTGGTTGATCAACACTGCCGAGATCAGAATTCCTATAAATAAGTAAAAGTATCTTTTCATTTTTTACCCTTCAGCTGCCGGGATAACTCCTTATCCACTCGGATTGATAAAGAATAAGCAAACCATCCGGCGGTAGCACCCAAAATTAAATGGATGACAGCATAGCACAAAATGATCCAGCCAATGTAATGAAGATCAATATGTAAAAACTGTGCAATTTTCTGAAAGATTTCCAGATAAATTTTATAAATATTTTCACCGAATATAATTCCCTGGGCAATGAAGGGATGGATGATGGTATACAGAGTCAAAAGGCAAACAGTAAATATGTAACTGAATCGGTGAATTCCCAATAAAGATATTGCTATCTCGGCAATGAGAGATTCGATGAGAATAGCCATAAAAGGTCCAGCAATCACAGTTCCTAATGAAAAAACTTTTAAAATGGCTGCGATGGCACCCATCATCAGTATCGATCCCCTCCGGCGGATAAAATACCGGCCAGTCAGAAAAATAACACTGGAAATGGCCGTAAGAATGGCTCCACCCATTGGCAATCTCATACCTTTCATAAAAACTCCCAGGGTGATCTCCACTAAACCCCACATTGCACCGAAAATAGCGATAAATACACTGTCACGCGAAAGTGATTGATTTTCGGTAATTTCTTTATCTGGAGAAATGTACTTTGCAGAGATTTTATGCTTTTTTTCCATAAACTTTTAGATTCTGACAGTACGCTGGTGTTATTTTATCCCGTCGAACCGGTTTGAGTTTCCTTCTTGAATCTTTCCTGTGACATCAATATTTTGGGTGGAATTGGAATACCAACTATAAATGATTGGACATCTTCAGACAAATTAATATTGAATCCGCCAGGCTATTCTACCCGTTTCAAGACCGAACATTATTTTCCAGAAATTTATTTCCATACCTTTTACTCCCGTTACCAACTCCACTGACCGGTTGAAGATATCCTTCGGGATGAAAAAAAAACAAGAATTATTTTAAAAATGATAAAGGATCATAAACCCTTGAATTGATAATTCAGGCGAAGTTAGAACATTTTGAGGTTCTTGATGATGTAAATAATAGATTAACTTTTAGAATACTAAAATCCTTTTTTCTGTTAGACAATATGAGTGTTAAGATATTAATTTTAAAAGGTAGTATAACATTCTGTTAAATATAATTCTTAAAGCTCAATAGTCAGGAGAAAGTTTATGAGGCCATTGATTCAAGTAGTACTTTTATTTTATCTAATTATTTTTATCATTGATGGATTTGCACAGGATTCACTGCCATTGCGGGATAGTACGGATTTTGAGTTTACTGTTGAAAGGACCGTAAAACATACCCCGGTTAAGAGTCAGGATAGCACCGGAACCTGCTGGGTTTTTTCCACTTTATCTTATCTGGAATCTGAAATGTTGAGGATGGGCAAGGAGGAAGTAGATTTATCGGAAATGTTTGTGGTCCGCCATCTTTATCCTGAGAAGGCGATGAATTATTTTAGACTTCACGGCCGTGGTACTTTTGGTGAAGGCGGTTTAAGTCACAATGTTCTGGCATCTATTGAAAAATATGGAATAGTTCCGGAAATCATCTATCCGGGAAACAAAAGCCCTGAGGGGATTCATTCACATTTTGAAATGGTTGCAATTTTAAAGGCAATGCTGGATGCTGTAATTTCTCAAAAAAATGAACACCGTACCGTATTATGGAAAAATGCCTTTTTAGCCGTTTTAGATAGTTACCTGGGTCAACCCCCTGTGGAATTTGTTTATAAGATAAAGTCCTATAATCCTCTGACCTACTCACAGCAGTATCTGGATTTGGATTTTACTAATTATGTTGAACTCACTTCTTTTTTGCATCATCCTTATTACCAGAAATTTCGCCTGGAGATACCGGATAATTGGAGTTACAACAGCGATTATTTTAACATAACCCTGGATGAACTGGAAGCGATGGTCGATTTTGCTCTGCAAAATGGATATTCTGTGGTTTGGGACGGTGATGTGGGAGATGAATATTATGCAGATAAGCAAAAGGGATATGCTACCGTTCCCCTTGACGAACCCAACAAAGGTATTCAGGAGGAAAAAGAAATTACAGCTGAAATGCGCCAGGAAAAATTTGACAGTTTCGAGATGACCGATGATCATTTAATGCACCTGGTGGGTACTGCACATGATCAGCACGGGAGGAAATTTTACCTGGTAAAAGATTCATGGTATGCCAACACTCCCTACCGCGGATACATTTATTTATCCCGCTCCTATTTCCGTTTGAAAACCATTGCCATCATGGTTCATAAAGAGGGAGTACCAGAGCAAATCAAGAAAAAATTAGACTGGAAGAATTAATAAAAAAATTGAAAAACTTGGTTATAATCCCAACTGATCGGAAATCGTTTGCATTGCTTTGAGCACTGTATCGATGTGTTCTTCCAGTGATATCCCAAGCATTTGTGCGCCTTGAATGATTTCCTCGCGATTTACTTGTCGGGCAAAAGCCTTATCTTTCATTTTCTTTTTTACTGAAGATACTTCTACTTCCATCAGT
>MESS01000001.1:7099-11507 GCA_001771055.1 Caldithrix sp. RBG_13_44_9 | reverse complement strand
ACTTCTATCAATTTTGTGAATTAAGCAGGATAATTATCTCATTATTAATACCTAGAGAAATTAATCTTGGAAATGAATTACTGCAAAATTATATAACTACTGTAAAAATATTTACGACATCATAGGAGGAAACAATCACAATAATTTCAGATAATTTGCCTGCTGGACATTATCGCTGTGAATGGAATACGGTAGAATTTCTCAGCGGGATCTATTTCTATCGTCTCGAAACTGAAAGATTCTACAACCAGAAAAAAATGATTCTCTTAAAGTGAGCGGTAATAAAAAGGGGAAAACGGATTAAACATTCCGCTTCCCCTTTTATCAATCCTCGCGAAAATCTGCTGGTAGTAAAAATTATCCTCTATTAAGAATTTAATCCTTCCCGAATGAAGACCGTCCTGCTAATCGAAATGAGCATTGATCAATGGAAGAATTTTCAGGTATTTGGGATTATCCCGAACATAATTCAGGATACCAAGTTGGACCCCATTTAAATTCCAGCTGTAATTCAATATGCCAACTGAGAGGCCGGTTTGTCTCCCTTTGATATAATTAAAAGCCGAGGCTGATAATCCATTATAAGATCCATTTTCTTTTACTCTGACATTCAGACCGGCCAGAGTTATTCCGTGAATTTCATTTCCGCCTGCAAACAATACCGAGAGTATTAATCCTTTTACAGTTGGTGCACCTGCTCCTATTCCTGCCAATGCTACTCCCTGTAGTTCACCCCCGCAACCAGCACCAAGCCCTGCCAGCACCACCCCCTTGAGATCACCCCCGCAACCAGCACCCAATCCACCGACAGTAATTCCGGTTATATCTTCACCTGCTCCCGCACCTAACAAGCCCAGAGTGATTCCCTTAATATTTCCGCCAGCACCTGCTCCCATTCCTGCCAGTGAAATCCCGGTAAGGTTACCCCCCGAGCCAACTCCCAGGCCGCCGATGGCAATTCCCTTGATATCTCCACCAGCACCAGCCCCTAATCCACCAAAAGTAATTCCACTCATTGTCCCGCCGCTACCTGCACCTAGTCCTCCAATAAAAATGCCAGTCATGCTCTTGCCGGCACCAATTCCTAATCCGCCAATCCCCAAACCACAGATTCTGTCACCTGAACCGGCCCCCAATAATCCCAGTGATATTCCCCTAACCTCCTGCTCTGCCCCTATCCCCAGGATACCTAATTGTAAACCACATAAATATCCTCCTTCAGGTAATAGTCCGAAGGAAACACCATTCACTTGAGCTTCTTCATTCTCTTTGGCTTTCCAGAAAGTAATGTTTATGCCGTTGATTTTTTCTACCTGCCGGTCACGGATATTAAGCCGCAGTCCGTTGAATATTTTTGAATTACCAAAGCTTATTCCAGCTTCCTTGAAAGGAATATTTAACGCCTGGGCCAAGGATTGATGATACACGCTTCCCAGGATCACAAATATCAATAGTAAGGACAGCGGATAAATGTTGATACAATTAACTCGGAAAGAACTACCTGGAAAGCTTTGAAACAGAATGGAAAGGTACACTTTCATACTTTTCATTTTCACTGGCTCTCCCATTTTTTAACATCAAGCCATACGAGAAATTGGACATTATAGTTTGACTTATTTTTTTTTGGAATAGCGGTTTTTGAATTTGGTGACCCGTCATTTAAATTCCAGTAATCTAAAAATCTCTCCTTACAACATGGGGAATGGGCTGTAAAATTGGATCTGGAACAGACCAGCCTGCATTGTTGGTCTTACTGTAAACAAGTTCAAAATGTGTTTTTCAGTCAGCAGACCTGTTTTTTTCAAGAGCTTGAAATATCACATTTAAAAGTTCATTCATGGAAAATGGTTTTTTTAGGAAACGATATCCTAATTTTTGAATTTTTTCCCAATTGCTTTTATCACCGGGATATCCGCTGCTTAATACCACTGGCAATTGAGGAATTATATTTGTCAGATCATCAGCTAATTCCAAACCACTGCGGTCAGGCAAAACCACATCAGTCAACAGCAGGGCTATCTTTTTCTGATTTTCTTTGAATAATTTTAAAGCCTCATTTACAGTGGCGGCGGGAAGCACCTGATACCCTTTTTCCCTCAACAAATTACACACAAATTCCCGAATTCCTTCTTCATCTTCCACCAACAATATTACTTCTCCCTTGCCCTCCAGGGTAATTTTAGAAAGATAATCTTTGCTCTGGGATGCAGGTTTTAAGAACGAAGCTGGAATATAGATTTCGAAGGCCGCTCCCTTACCGGGCTGGGTGGAGACATTGATCCAGCCCTGATGTTGAGTGATAATCCCATAAATTACCGAAAGTCCTAATCCGGTGCCCTTTCCCAATTCCTTGGTGGTAAAAAAGGGCTCGAACAAATGCTGATACACTTCTTCGGACATTCCAGTCCCGGTGTCAGAAAAGGTCAATCTTACAAATTGGCCTGGCCTGGCTTTGGGAATAACCCGGAGTTGGACCTCATCGATGGAAATATTCTCGGTGCAGATGGTAATATTGCCTCCATTGGGCATAGCATCCCGAGAATTAACAGCCAGATTCATGATGACCTGCTCCAGGTTACCTTCATCAGCCCATATTTTCCAGATATTTGGAGATAATTCTGTTCTGATATGAATATTTTCCCCGATAACCCGTTCTAAAAGCATCAACATGTTTTTAATGGTTTCATTTACATTGAGGGAGGTCGGCTCCATGATGTGTTTTCGGCTGAATAACAGCAGCTGGTTGGTTAAAGTACCTGCTCTCTGCACCGCTTTTTGAATTTGCGTTAAATTGCGAAAGATTTTATCGCCTTCTTTAAGATGCTGCAGGGTAAGATCGGTGTAGCCTTTTATGGTAGTTAGCAAATTATTAAAATCATGAGCCATCCCGCCTGCCAGCGTACCTACTGCCTCCATTTTCTGAGCCTGTAGAAGTTGAGCATGCATTTTTTCTTTAGCGTCCTCAGCTTCCATTTGCTTGGTAATATCCATGTGAGTACCTACCATATGATATGGTTTTCCGGCAGGATCATTTATTATAACCCCGCGGGTGATAAACCATTTCTCCTTCCCCTCGCGGTGAATCATTCGATAAACAAGCTCCAGCTGGGAAGATCTCCCCTGAAGATACAGGTCATTTTCCGCTTGGAATTTAACCAGGTCATCAGGATGAATGAGTTTTAACCACTCACTCAAGCGATTATCGAGTTCATGATCATCGTATCCCAGGATCGCTTTTAGAATAGGATCGATATACATTTCCTTAGAATTCAAATTTAAATCCCATACCCCTACTTTGGCAGCAATGGTGGCCATCTTATATCTTCTTTCACTCTCCCAAAGTGCTTCTTCGGCCTTTTTTTTCTCGGTAATATCCTCATAACTTCCAAATAGTCCAATAA
Organism: Caldithrix sp. RBG_13_44_9; assembly: GCA_001771055.1. Taxonomy (GTDB): domain Bacteria; phylum Calditrichota; class Calditrichia; order RBG-13-44-9; family RBG-13-44-9; genus RQOF01. The sequence continues at coordinate 8,106 of MESS01000001.1, read as the reverse complement.
TCTCGCCCAGTTCATTCTGCAAAGGAATTTTGGTTGTTCTGAGCCAGAGAGCTGTTCCGTCCTCTCTTACCTGTGGCTCTTCATAATTGATTTTGGAAACATTTTTTTTAATAATTTCGATATCGTCCGAACGATAAAGAGAAGCGCTCACCTTCCATGACAGTTCAAAATCATTCTTTCCAATAATCTCCTCCGGCGAATTTAATCCGGCATCTGAGGCAAATGCCTTGTTACAACCCAAATATTTAAAATTCTTATCTTTCCAGAACAGCCGCACCGGAATGGTATCCATCACCAGTTGCAGCATTTGTTGTGATTCCAGCAACTCTTCGCGGGCTTTTTTAAGGCTCACTTTAGTTCGCACTGAGGCAATGCCAAACGACAAATCACCAGCCAGATCGACCAGAAATTTTATTTCCCGTTCTCCAAAATCATCCGCACCCCGGGAATAAATGGTAAGGATCCCCTTTAAGTTTGAATTTTCTATCAACGGAAGGACTATAAAGGATTGATAGTCCAGTTTCTTCGCTTCCTTTTTCCAGTTGGTGTTGGCCGGATTGTTAAAAATATCTTTGATCAGATAAGGCAGTCCTGCCTTAACGGTCGGCAGAAAGAGATGCAAGTTATTCAATAATGAGCCGGAGGATTTTCGAAAGGCCTCAAATTCATTCTCACTTAAACCTTTTTGGGCCACCGGAGTCATTTTAAGACTGACTGGATCTTCGAAAAGTCTAATCCAGACAAACCGATACCCCCCATCGCGAATAATGATCTGGCATATTTCATCTAAAAGCGTCGGTTCTTGATTGGCTCTGACCAGCACCTCATTACATTCGGTCATCATGGTGAGCAGCCGGTTGATCCTGGTAAAACTCTGAACCTCAGAATCTTCAACCACTTTGGCTGAAGCGGTGTTCTCCTGGGCTTTTATTCTGGCTTGATCTTTCATTCCATCTATCTTTAATATGATTTTTTAATCTATGATTGATTAACGATAACCATTATAG
>MESS01000001.1:1875-7027 GCA_001771055.1 Caldithrix sp. RBG_13_44_9 | reverse complement strand
ACATCATCAATATAAATATCAATGGGATACGATAAGCGGGTGGCAAAAATGCCCAGATTAATGATCCGCTTTAAATTTATTGTCCGGTTGGCCGGTGCATTTTTTACTTCTTTGAGTGAAATTTTTACAGAATTCCACCCGGGTTGAAGCAGCAGGCGTTTGTTGAAACGATCCAGAAAAGGTTCCTCATTTAATACATGCTGCCAGTCATGTATCCGACAGGTGACTGAAAGCGGCGAAACCAGAGGATTAAATAAAGCAAAAAACAAACTGTCATATCCCTCCCAGTCACCGGGAAAATATTTTAACGAAAAGCCTGAATATTCTTCAGTATTCAGGCCAATCCGGCAGGCGTAATCTCCTTCGTAGACCTGTTCAGAAGTTCTCACCGGTGTCATATCCGCTTCCCACCGTTCAACCTCAAACGGCATCTCAAATCTCGAAAGAACTGGAAATTGGCGCTGAGCCATAATTTCATCAATGATAGCACTGAAGGGGGAGACCAATTCAATTATAAACAATAAAGGGACGGTTAAACGTAGTGCTAATAAATATTTCGCGGATATTTTTTTGCAACTGTCCGAAAAAAAGATCCATCCCAGCAGGCACCCCAGAAAATTTCTCCAGAGATCACTCAACTCGATCAAACGGGCAAATTTGATTTGGATCAATTCAACCAAAGATCCCGATAAAAGGGTAATAATACTTAACCAAAATAGTTGAGAAGTACAATTTTTATTCTTAATAAAATTCCAGCTTTGCAACAAAATAATGCTGAGAATAGTATAGAAAAAAACGTGTCCCTGATCCCAGATTCTTTTATAGGATCGGGGTGAATAGTAATCAGGGCCGGACAGAAAGAATAGCAGACCGGCAATCAACAGGAATAAGTAAAGAATAAATAAAATCTTCCGATTCTTCATTTTGCCAACAAAAAAATGATCAATACCAAAATAAAAACAAACATAAAGATAATAGAACAAATTAAAGCACAGCACAAAGCAATTTTCTCAAAACCTGTTTTTATGAACTAGGAGTATGAATTTCAAATAGAATTGGGATTTTAACCAAAATTTAGCTTTTTAAAGAGTAGGATTCTGATGTAAATTCGACTCGGTGTTTCAGATGAACTTTTTTTATTTCATCGGGTAATACCTTATATTGATGGGAGTATTGGCGATTAAAATCCTATGAGAGTTTTTTTCACCATTTTACTGGGCCTGATTCTTCTTTTAACACTTCTTCCATCTCATGTAAATTCCCAGTGGTTCTATTACGGACGGAATAAAGTCCAGTACACTGATTTTGACTGGTATATTCTGCGGACGGATCATTTTGACATTTATTATTATCCAGAGATGGAAGAATTAGCGGAAAAAGGCGCTTATTTTGCAGAAGAAAGCTACCGGTATTTGGAGAACAAGTTTAATTTCACCATGAGCCGCAGAATTCCCTTAATTTTTTATAGTTCTCACCTGCATTTTCAGCAGACTAATGTAACACCATCATTCGTTCCTGAAGGTGTAGGGGGATTCTTTGAATTTTTGAAAGGCCGGGTGGTCATTCCCAGCGACGGAAATTTAAATATGTTCCGCAAGGTGATCTTCCACGAACTGGTTCATGTTTTCATGCATAGTAAGGTGTATTATGTAAATAAAGAACATTCCCGGTTTGAGGGAACTTATCCCCCGCTCTGGTTTGTTGAGGGGATGGCCGAATACTGGTCGAGTAATTGGGATGCCCAGGCGGAAATGGTGATGAGAGATGCGGTTCTCAATAACTACGTGGTCCCGCTTTCCCAGATTTTCCAGATCCAGGGTACTTATATGATGTATAAAGAAGGGCAAGCCATCATTCAATATATCACTGAGATCTATGGTGAAGAAAAAGTCTTGCAATTAATGGAAGAAATCTGGAAATATGGACGATTTTCCGATGTATTTAAAGATGTCATTGGTAAGACCTACGAAGAATTTGATACAGAGTGGATTTATTATTTGAAAAAAAGGTATTATCCGCTTCTGAAATCCAATGATTTCTCAAAAATGGTCACCTATACCATCGTATCTAAAGGGTATAATTTTAAACCCGCCTACTACCGGGATGCCAGCGGGACCGAACAGGTGGTTTTTATTGGCAACCGGGGAGGATATTCCAATATTTATCTGAAAGAGTTAAAGCCGGTAAAATTGCGGCAGCGTGAAAAATCAAGCATCATTATCAAGGGCGAACGTACTTCAGAATTCGAATCATTCCACCTGTTTTCGAGCAAATTGGATGTTGATAAAAACGGAAATCTGGCATTCTCAGCAAAAAGCGGTGAGACTGATGCAGTCTATCTGTATAATATCCCGGAACTGCGGATCATAAAAAAATATCAATGGAATAATATTGTTAGTATCTCTTCGCCTGCCTTCTCTCCTGATGGAAAAAGGATTGTCTTCAGTGCGGTTGATTTCGGCGGCAAGCAGGACCTTTATATCCTTAACCTGAGTGATCAGCAGCTGCTGAGATTAACAGATGATTTTTATGAAGACCGCGCAGCTTCTTTCTCACCCGACGGGAGAAAAATTGTCTTTTCCTCGGACCGTACTCAATATGGAAGTGATTGGTGTTATAATTTGTTCATTTATGATCTCGATACTGATTTAATTTATTACCTGACTACTGGATCCTATCAGGATAATACGCCGGTCTGGTCACCTGATGGTCATTATATTGCTTTCACGTCAGATCGTGACTCCTGTTATAATATCTGGATTGCCGATATTTCCGCAACTCCTGAATGGAACGCAGACAGTTATCTTCAGATTAAGCTGAGACAAATTTCGAAATTCACCAATGCCGCCTTTGATCCCGAATGGGTGGATAATAGCCGCTTGCTATTCTCAGTGTATGAAAACAACCGTTTCGAGATCCGGCAGATGGATCAAGTAAATTTCCGGATCGATGCTGCGAAAACCATAACTCATAATCCCGAGATGAGTGGACATCGGCAATGGCAATTCAGCGGGCTATCAGGAAGTAAAGTTCAATCCAAATTCCGATACCGAAAGAAATATCAGCTCGATATTGCCCAGGCACAGGTCAGTCAGGATCCGTTCTGGGGTACCACCGGCGGGGCCATCTTTGCTTTTACTGATGTTCTGGGAAATGATCAGTATTATTTCATGCTATATAATAATGCCCAAAGCCGGGGGGATTTCTTTAAAAGTTTTAATGGCGCTATCACCAAAGTCTCTCTGGAAAAAAGAACCAATTATGCTTATGGACTATTTCGTTTTTCCGGACGTTATTTCAACTATCAGGAAGGCTATTTTTATGAAGACCGGGTGGGGGGATTCTTCACCATCAGTTATCCCTTTTCCCAATTCAACCGGCTGGAATTTAATACCAATTTGAGTTATTCTGATAAGGAAGTGATCGGCCTAAGGCGAAGGCATTCGATCATTACTGGTAATTCCATTTCTCTGGTTTCAGATAATTCCATTTGGTGGTATACCGGACCGATGGAGGGTCACCGTTATAATTTAACAGTTGCCAATACCTATGATTTGAGATGGTCTAATGTGAACTACTATACATTTTTAGCCGACCTTCGTCAATACTTCCGCCTGGCACCGCGGCTGACCCACGCCGTTCGCTTTCTGATTTTATATAATGAAGGAAAGGAGGCCAGGTGGTACTACCTGGGCGGCAGCTGGGATTTGCGGGGGTACCGGCAATGGTCAATCCGGGGTGAAAAAATTGCTCTGTTATCAAATGAAATCCGCTTCCCATTTATAGATTACCTGGGTGTCAAATTCCCCTTCATGGGTTTAGGATTTCAGGCGATTCATGGTGCCCTCTTTCTGGATGCCGGAAATGCCTGGAATGACCGCTGGAATGGTTTGCTGGGGAGTGCCGGCTTCGGCTTCAGAATGAATTTTGGAGGATTTTTAGTATTTCGGCTGGATTTCGGTAAAACCACCGACTTTAAAAAATTCACCTCTGACTGGTTTACCCAATTTTTCTTCGGATGGGATTTCTGATGCAAATTCTCTACAATAAAATAATTCAGTATCTGGTACTTACCTGGCTGTTACTCCTTCTTACCTGCACCGGTTTGGTTAAATTAAAACTAAATGGCGAGTATCATAATTCCGCGGTTCCTGCCTGGCCGGTAATCTATTCTTCCAACTTACGACAAAATGCGGTGGACTCCGATCTACTTCCCCCTTATCAGATTATCTGGGAAACAGGCAGCAAATCGGTTATCCCGGATCAGCCCCTGGCCCTCGATAATTACCTGATCTTTACTTCAAAAAATGGAAATCTCACTTTTCTGGACATTGAAAAAGGAGATATAATCGGAGAAAGCAGAATTGCTCCGGCGTTTGAACATGCTCCCATAATTGATAAGCAGATCTTATTTTATGCAACCAATCTCGGGGAAGAGACACTGGTAGCCCTCAATCTGCTAAATCTGAAGAAAATCTGGAAACTGAACCTGCCGCACCTGTACACTTCACCCCTGATCTGGAAGGACCGCATTTATGTGGGAACCAAGGATGGCAGACTGTTTTGTGTGGATAAAGAATTGGGAGATGTTTTCTGGCACTTCAATGCCAAAGCCTCTCTCTATGGTGTTCCAGCAGAGAAAGAGGGAAAAATTTATTTCTGCGATATAAAAGGATCAGTTTACTGCATCGACGGATTAACAGGTAATAATCACTGGATCACCGAACTGCAGCCCAACATTTATAGCGGGCCGGTAATAGGTGAGAAACAGTTATTTATCGGGACTACATCGGGGATATTCTATTCTTTAGATGTTACCTCTGGTAAGATCCGCTGGAAAACAGAAACCGGCGGTTCAATCTATTCAAACGCTTCCTATAAGGATAATGTGATCTATTTCGGTAATAATTCTAATAAGATATTTGCCCTAAATGCTGATGATGGTCATACTCTCTGGGAATTTCAAACCAATGGAATTATAAATTCCACTCCGCTTCTTGGTGAGAATTTGCTCTATATAGGATCATGGGACCATAATCTTTATATTATCTCACAACATTCCGGGGAATTGATTCAACGGGTAGAATTTAAGCGTCCGCTTAAATCATCTCCTTTACTTTATAATGGGAACTTATTTATTCATACTGCCAAC
>MESS01000001.1:285-1787 GCA_001771055.1 Caldithrix sp. RBG_13_44_9 | reverse complement strand
TCAGATTACACTTCTATGGTCGCAAGATGAATCAGCTCAATTATCGATCCTGGCAACTCCGCAAAATGTGGAGGTTCGGGTGAACTCCGTTGTCCTGGGATCTACTCCATTGCTCAACCTGCAGCTGCCACCTGGTATTTACCAGGTTGAGGCCATTGCCTCTGAACCAGGAATGTGGTATAACACTAATATTATAAAAGAAATCCAGCTACATGCCGGTCGGGATACCACTGTTTATTTTCAATTCCCTGTCATGGTGAAGATCAATTCCATTCCGTTCCATGCCCAATTGTTAAATGAAAACCGTTTAATTGGCTTAACTCCGACTTTCATCGATTTTAATAAATTCCAGGGAAAGGAATTATTCCTGGAAAAAACAGGATATAAATCATCTCACTTTATAGTAACAACTTCCCAACCACAGCTCATCTATCTTGAACCACTCAATCTTACCGAACATGGGGAAGAGAATAATTCCTTTACTTATTCACTGCTGCATACCCGGATAAAATCAAAATTTCTGTTCCTTACCGGATCTGTTGTTTCGCATTGGCTGGCTTTTTATTTCAAAAACCTGGCTGATGATAATTATTCCCGTTATTTAACAACCGGAAATCCCCAGCTGATGCAGAAATATTGGAACAATACCCAGAAATATGACCGCTGGTCTGATATCAGCCTTGGTGTTTCCTATGCCTTTTTGGGAGGATTAATCTATACCGTTCTCTGGCACTAATAATGAGTAGCCTTACCGGTTATTTTAAAACATTAAGAAAAAGTGCTTGACAAATTTGAGAAATTATATTAAGTTATTCGCGACCTGAAAAGGTCAAAAACCTCCCTCCCAACTCCGCAGGGGACACGTTCAGTGTCCCCTGTTTTTTTATCCCCCGGGCTAACTTATTTTTCTATTTATCTTGCTAACAATTTTTAATTAAACTTCGTACATCGATAGAAAATATTTCAATTTCAGAGGACGGAAATGAAAAATCTTTTCTACTCTTTATTTTTGGTCATTATCAACATGACTAATGTCCAAAGTCAAACCTCATTTATTCCATTGTCAGTAGAGCATGCCCTCTTTCGAGGCTCTGAAAATCAGGCCTACCTGGAAGTATACCTCTCATTCTATGAGAACTACCTTACATATATCTTACAGGATAAAAAATATGTGGCAGAGTATATTGCTTTGGCAGAAATAATACAAAATGATAGTCTCCTGGATCAAAAGGTTGATCGGAGAATCAGTGAAATAGATACCTCACTGACCACCATCAATATCCGAAAATTTATTAATGTTTTTAAATTTTACCTGGAAGCAGGACTTTATACCGTCAAAATTCAAGTTCGAGATCAGAACTCGACTAAATTTGGAGAGTATGAATTCGACTTTGCCGCTACTCCTTTTTCGAAGACCGATCTGGTAATGAGCGACATTCAATTATGCAGTAAAATAACACCCGACACTGCAAAAACTGAATTTATGAAAAATTCTTTTTTGA
>MESS01000001.1:0-271 GCA_001771055.1 Caldithrix sp. RBG_13_44_9 | reverse complement strand
GAGAATCTTTTCAGCCTTTCGCATCCGGTAGTTTATTATTATGCTGAATTATACAACTTATCCCATAGCCCATCCGCACCAGGAAATTACCTGGTACATACCAATATTACTGATTTACAAGGAAAAATAATTAAGGATTACCCGCCAAAAAGTCACCAAAAGCCGGGAGAATCTGTGGTAATTGTGGGTGGGCATAATATTGTGACTCTACCGCCAGCAAATTATTACCTAAATCTTGAAGTCAAAGATGAACAAACCCAGGTAACAATTC